>JAJCYJ010000625.1 GCA_029262975.1 Saprospiraceae bacterium | reverse complement strand
TTTTGGAATAGATTTTTTACATACTGAAAATGAATTTGATGATTTTTCCAAGCAGTTGCTTCTGCCACATAAGCTTTCAAGATTGGGTCCTGCAATGGCTGTCGGGGATGTAAACGCAGATGGTTTAGATGACTTATACTTTGGAGGTGCAGCTGGCCAGAATGGTGCTTTATATATTCAGACGGCTGCGGAATCATTTATAAAAGGTCCACCTTTTGAAGTTGCTGATGCATCCTTTGAGGATATAGATGCGGCGTTTTTCGATATAGAAAATGATGGAGACCTTGATCTGTATATAGTCAGTGGTGGTAATGAGCGTCCTTCCAGAAATAAGTATTACCTGGATCGACTTTATATAAATGATGGTAAAGGAAATTTTGATAGAAGAGAAGATCTTGTGCCCCGGATGCTTGAGAGCGGTAGCTGCGTGAGGCCTTTTGATTTTGACAATGATGGAGACACAGATTTGTTTGTTGGTGGCAGGTTAAACCCATGGGATTATCCCAGTCCTTCAATCAGCAGACTTTTAGAAAATAGAAATGGGAGGCTCGAAGATGTCACCAAAGAAAAAGGAAAAGATTTTATATTTAATGGCATGGTAACCGACGCAGTCTGGACCGATTATAACAAAGACGGCCTAACAGATATTGTAGTTGTCGGAGAATGGATGCCTGTGACATTTTACAAAAATATGGGTTCGGAATTTATAAAGGATACTGAGGTTCATACTTTGAATAATGGGATTTCAGTTCAGACTGATGGCTGGTGGAATCATATAACCGCCGAAGACTTGGATGATGACGGTGATCTTGATTTTATTTGTGGGAATCTTGGGAAAAATTATAAGTATAAGGCTAGCCAGGAGGAGCCATTTGAAGTGTATTATAATGACTTTGATAACAATGGTAAAAAGGATATCGTGCTGAGTTATTATAATTTTGGGACACGCTTTCCATTAAGAGGCCGATCTTGTTCCTCAGAGCAAGTACCGGTATTGTCCAGCGACTTTCCATCTTATGATTTATTTGCTTCGGCCGGTTTAACAGAGGTCTATGACCCACAAGGGCTTGCAAGCTCCTTGCACCGACAGTCATTTATGTTTGAAAGTGTAATCTTATACAACCTTGGCGATAGCAATTATGAAGTTGTATCTCTACCAAATATCGCGCAAGTATCTTCTATAAATACGATTGTTTCTAAAAAGCAAAATAATTCGAATAGATTGTTTCTAGCGGGAAACATGAGTCATGCAGAAATTGAAACACCAAAAAACGATGCTTCTGTTGGCACTATATTAGATTTTTCAATTAATGGCGTAGCAGAAAATGCTCCCCGGGAAACTGGGTTTTATGCACCTTATGATGTTAGAAAATTAGCAATGATTACAATTGCTGAAAAGGATTATATCCTGATCGTTAGCAATGATGATGAGGTTAGAATATTTCCTATAGATTAAAGAATACTAGTTAACTCCTTGAGTGGTTAAATCATATTACATTAATTAGAATTGGCATTATTTTTCATAAAAATCCTGCCAATTCTAAACAAACTGCAATTTCGAACCAGGGATTGCATCCCTGGCTGATAGAAAAAAGCTCCTTCAGAGCTATGATCTGTTCTCATAAATACAAAATTCTCTGATTCTTAAAAACAATTGATGATTACGAGTTTATTTGACAACTGCTCAACGTATTAGTTATTGCCTGAGGATTACGGATCTGACTCCTTCCTTCATCTCTTCATTCAGGTCATTATAAGAAAAAAGTGCAAACCCTTTTGCGCCGCCGTCTTTGGCTGACTGCACTGCTTTTTCTAATTCTGCTGGTGTCTTCAAATGAGGCAGGAACATTCCACTATATATTGGTTTGTTATTATTCAGACGTCCTATTGCCTTCTTTGTTTCTGCTCCTATCCAATCAATATCTTCATTGTAGAATCCCTGGTATAGCATGGGTAGAAAGGCATCCAGATCAAATTTGTGCCACTGTTGCCGCACACTTTCCCAATTGGGGAATACAGCAGCGGTTATAAGTTTGTCTTTATTCCTGGCAGCGGGTACCAAATAATCATTGACCATATCCACGACGGCATCATATCTGAATTGGTACCAATCTTTGTCATTGGCAGGATCTTGTATTTCCATTGGATCAATGCCCGATTTGTCTTTATAAGCATCCCTGCATGTCTTGCAATAGCAATAGTCATATTCAGGATATTCCTGATCCTGCACAATATTGTAATTAGGTTGTAAAGCTTCTGCCAGGATTACATCTGGAAGTCGCACATAATCCAGATGAATACCATCGAGATCCGAAATATTAGCTAATGCTTTGACCCTGTGCTGAACGAATTCTCTTACATCAGTTTTTCGTGGGCAAAGAAATTTATAATAATCCACATAAGCGAGATGAGCATGTGCAGGTTCATTTTTTCTATTTACAGCATACCAGTCCGGATGTTCGCTTATGATCCTGGGGTTGTTACATGGCATCGTCCACATCCAGGCATGTATCTGAAGACCTGCCTCGTGTGCAAGTGGTATTAATCGCTCAAGCAATGGCGTCTCCGTCTCATATCCTTCTATATTAAATAATGCCTTGTTGCTGGCATAAATTTGTGGCAAGACAGCTTCGATACCCATACTTCTGATATCTGCAAATTCGCTCTTAAAGTCGTCATCTGATTTCTCTGATGACGGGCGCATCCAGATCCAATAATTAGGCAGGCCTTTTTTTATTTTTGAGACTTTAGGTGGAGTACAAGACTGTGCAAGTGAACTTATCGAGAGCCCGATCCCGGCACTTCCTAATATTTTTATAAATTTTTTTCTTTTCAATTTTTTAATTTTATTGGTTGTTGCAGATCTGATTATTTATAGAAATTCATGTTGAAATGATTCTTATTATTTTCAATTAATATATTGAATTTTTCCTTTTTCATTTAATGTGATCGTACTGCCATCCATTGATGTACAGCTAATAGTAAATCCAAAGGGATGGTTGACTAATTGAGGTTTGAAATCATAAGCTTTGATTTCAATATTTGGGATACTTATATTTTCTAATTCGCAATTGACCCCTTTATCTTTCTTGCAATCACGTACCTGGTAATAGATTTGCCATAAGCCCCATTTTATATTTTCGTCATCCTTATAATTAAATGATGAGCCAGGAGAGGATTCAAATTGTAGATATCCCCACACTTCAGGTTTGTGCATATTGATATAGCCTGTCGGAGACCACACCCAATTGTCTTCGGGAAGTGTCTTTCCTTGATCATTTTTTATCTTAATATATTTTCCATTTTCTACGTCAACGGTCCAATCTACACGTGAAAAGTTGATGCGCCATTGATCCCCATCCATCGGTCTGTCGGGCCCTTTTTTAAAATCAGAAAATGTCTCCCAGGGTATAGCTACCTCCACACTCCAATACTTATCTATATCAGATGGGTTATTGATGGTTCCTTCTATATGCACTGCTGTTCGGATACCCCGTATATCCCAATTCATAATGTAATTTCTTTCATCATCTATATAGTAAGGATACAACATATATAAATCCCAAATAGCATTGAAAGCATTCATTTCAAATTCAAAATAATTATGACCATCGCCATCAGGGTCTATGAATATTTCAAAGTCATCGTCATGGTACATGATGGCATCGCGTTGTGTAAGTGTCGCCCAAATATGAGGTTCATACAGGATGGCAGCTATGTAAAAATAACTTGTATCCCAAGTCATCTTCGCCTTGGTTTGTAATGACGGTTTTTCTTTTAGGTTCCCTTCAATGTCTACAAATAAATCAGTCCACCCTATGTGCTCCCAGGCCTTTTCATCAAGTCTTCCATCAATGATTATTTCGTTATTCGTTTGTTGGCAAACATAATGTTGAGGTGAAAATGGAATAGGATGGCTATATGAATAAGTAGGTTCATGTTGTTCATCATTTTTATCCGATGCTACATTATCCTTGCAAGAAAAAAGAAAAGACAGCAGTAGTGAGCAGCATATAAAAGAGATAATAGAAACGCTCATTTTCATAAATGGCAAAGTACAACTTCATGGCAGATATCCATGATTGTAACACGGTATAAAAGGATAACCCAGGGCAGGCGCCATCAGACTTTGGTTTCCAGTTCCGGGTTTCGAGTTGCCAAGTTGCGGGTTGTTCGTGTTTGGAGCGCGTGGTCATGAATTGTAATTACGTGCTTGATCAGGATTACATGACAGCGAGTTTCATTCCCGATGGATTGTGAGTGAGTGTGTGGAGCAATGGGTACGAGACCCAATGTCAAGTGTGGGTGTGATGTGTACCTCTTCATCGCAGTAAGCCCATGTACGCACACAAGATCCCCACACCGTCACACAACCCGAAGCCCGAAACTTTTTTTTAGTTTTTGTGGCCAGTTTTCGATTTAACCCATAACCCGTAACCCAAGGCTGGTAACCCGCAACTGGTTTAAGATCCTTTGCCAAGCCTTTCATTTCATTATCTTGGAGCCATTCTGATCGCCCCATCCAATCTGATCGTTTCTCCGTTCAGCATTGTATTTTCTATTATTGATTGTACCATCAAGGCATATTCAGAAGGTTTTCCCAACCTGGCTGGAAAAGGGACCTGTGCACAAAGCGAATCATAGGCTTCTTTAGGCAGTGAATCAAATAACGGAGTGTGAAATAAGCCTGGTGCAATGGTTACACACCGGATACCCTGGCGGGACAAATCCCTGGCTATTGGCAGGGTCATTCCCACAATCCCTCCTTTAGAGGCGGCATATGCGACCTGCCCCACCTGACCATCAAAAGCTGCTACACTTGCTGTATTAATGATGACACCTCGTTCTCCTTCCCGATCGGGATCATTCTGTTGCATTAATTCAGCGGCTAATCGCAATACATTGAATGTGCCGATCAGGTTGATATTGATCACTTTTTTAAATAAGTCCAGTGGATGAGGGCCTTCTTTTCCGACCGTCTTAATACCTACACCGATTCCGGCACAGTTAATACAAATGTCGAGACGGCCATATGTTTTTATAGTTCGGGCCAATACATCCTGGACCTGGTTTTCACTTGTGACATCGGCTTTATCAAAAAAGAGATGAGCACTGCCCAATTCTTTGACCAGGGCATGACCGCGTTCTTCATTGAGATCTAATACGGCCACTTTAGCACCCATGTTGACTAAACTTCTGACGGTCGCTTCTCCTAACCCAGAAGCCCCTCCAGTGACAACTGCCACTTTGTTTTTAATATTCATTTATGATTCTTTATATTTTCAAATTATTCTTTTAAAACCGTGCGTTGGTATATTTCATACACAAGGAGCATCGGATATAAGGCTCCATTAGTGGTCGGTGAAATGTGTTGATTTACCAATTGAATTAAATCATCATCTTTTGCAATTAGTATAGCCAGTGTACGGCATACTTTTATAAATCGATCAGTATCCTGAATTTGTAGTGTTTGTGCACTTCCGATTTCTTGTAAAAATGTTCTGAATGATTGAAAGTCAAATAATGAATATTTCTCAGGATAGCGAAATGCCAGGTAAACGAAGATCATTCTTTTGTCGCCATGCTCATGTGACAATACTTTCTCCCTGGACTGCCTGTCGATTTTATAAAATTCATCACATTGAAAAATAAACCTGCTGATACGTCCGGTGATTTCTTTCTGCTCATTGAATAAATCTTTAAACATAGCACGAGCCAGGTCCTCATTTATATTGATATAATTTATCATGGCTTTGACCGGATTGTAATGATCGAGTTGCCAGAGAATTGCATTCGTATCAAAACATTTGCGGTACATGGCTCCAAAATCAATCGCATCTATATTCCAATTTTGTTGGCAATTATGAACACCTTCCCATAAATACCATCCATCGTATTCAGGATCATTAATGAGCTTTTTATATTCTAAGATGTGTTGGTTTATCTTTTGTAAATTCATTTAATGATATGGTTCATGAATTTCGATATTGAAGTAATGATTAAGTTTTAAAATCCGAATGTAAGCAATCCTTCTTTCTATTTAGTTCGGCCGTCCATTGAGCTTTTATATTTCAAATTATTTGAGAGGTCTCAAAACCACAGGGGTAGTGACTGATGGATTTTTCAAAATCGATTATGTGTAGGTATAAAGACGAGTTTTCATGGATGATTGGTCTGAATTCGCTTGCAATAGTATGTAAATGCGCAAATATATATTTCACTGATAGATATAGCTCCTAATTGATCATGGATGAATCAACTTATATCTTCTCTGACTATTTTTAAGGATTGACGACGTAACTGAGTGGTGGCAAATCCCTTAATACTGAAATGTGACATTTAGTCAATTAATTCATAAGAACAAGGACAATTCTGAAGCATCTTTTCTTAGGACAGAAAGGCTATATGAGATGCCTTCAGGAACTTCAGGACAACACTTATCTATAGGAATTACCACCTACTTCCAATTTACATGATCATATTTTCATATGTTTGTTGTATGAGTGAGCAGGTATCCGGAGGTAGAATCAATGTAGCGGACGCAGAAAAGTTAGAGCGAATCGCCTATATTCTCAAGACAGTGGCGCATCCAGTGAGGCTAGGTGTGATCCGCGAACTTGAGGTGCATCCACGTCTTTCAGTTTCACAGATCTGCGAAGCATTAGGCACCGAACAATCTTTAACCTCACATCATCTGCAAAATATGAAATTGAAAGGGTTGCTTTCTTCAAAAAGAGAAGGACGCAATATCTTTTATAGTCTTAAAGAGCGGGATATTTCTCTTATCATAGAATGTCTCGAGAATTGCAATTGCAATATGTAGTATTTGGGTATTCTCTGAGCTTCATCTTCTCCTCCATCTTTATCAGTAGAAAGTAAAATAGTTCAACGCCTTTATCAATTGAGCCGGATTTATTCAATTGAAATTATCTATAAGTTATCAGCCCTGGAGCCAAATTTTATGCGGCTGTAGAATAAAGACATTCTTATATTTGAATATATGATCATAATGTCATATAATTATTCTTTCTTTTATTGGCATAATAAAATATTGTGAAATGAACATTGAGCAAATTTATACAGGGTGTCTTGCGCAAGGGGCATATTTTATAGAATCTGATGGAGAAGCAGCCGTCATAGATCCTTTGCGGGAAACCGCTCCTTATTTAGATCGGGCAAAGAGAAAGAATGTCAAGATCAAGTATATTTTTGAGACACACTTTCATGCAGACTTTGTATCAGGACATCTGGATCTTGCTAACAAGACTGGTGCCACAATCATATATGGTCCCAAGGCTAAAACAGCATTTGAAAAACATGAATCTTTTGATGGGGAGGAATTCAAAGTGGGCAAAATCACAATACGCGTCTTGCATACACCCGGTCATACACCAGAAAGTACATGTTATTTATTATTGGATGAAAATGGAAAAGAGAAAGCCATATTTACCGGTGACACTTTATTCATTGGAGATGTAGGCAGACCTGATCTTGCACAAAAAGCAACTGATCTAACCAAAGAAGATCTTGCGGGTTGGTTATTTGACAGTCTCAGGACTAAAATAATGCCTCTTCCAGATGATGTCACGGTGTATCCTGCCCATGGTGCAGGTTCTGCATGTGGTAAAAATATGAGTAGCGAAACCTGGGATTCCCTGGGTCATCAGAAAAAGACAAACTATGCCCTTCGAGCGGATATGACGAGGGAAGAATTTATAAAAGAAGTTACAGATGGATTACTTCCGCCACCACAATACTTTGCTAAAAATGCAGCTCTTAATAAGTCGGGGATTAGTAGCGTCGATGAAGTAATGGCAAGAGGGGCACGCGCATTGAATGTAAAAGAATTTGAAGTATTGGCAGATGACGATGACATACTTGTATTAGATGTAAGGGACAAAGTGAGTTTTGTAAAAGGATTTGTGCCTGGTTCGATCTATATAAGTTTAGATGGAAGTTTTGCCCCGTGGGTTGGTTCCCTGATTCCCGATCTAAAGCAAAAGATCATCCTTGTGACTCCTGAAGGCCGGGAAGAAGAAGCAGTAAAGCGACTGGCGAGAGTAGGTTATGATCATTCCTTAGGGTATTTGCAAGGCGGGTATAAAAGTTGGGTAGAAGCAGGCAAGAAAGTTGAAACTATCGAGACTATCGATGTAGCGGAATTTGTAAAAGTAAGAACCAAAGATGAATCTATCAATATTCTTGATGTAAGAAAACCAGGAGAGTGGGAGGCAAGTCATATTTCCACCGCACAGCATTTTGCATTGGATTATATCAATGATCATATGTCGGAAATATCACCGACTAAAGAGTATTATATACATTGTATGAGTGGCAACAGATCGACAATTGCAGCTTCTATTTTAAAAGCCAGGGGGTACAATCATCTTATAAATGTGCACGGTCCATTTGACGATATAAAAGAATCTGGTCTGTCTATCTCTGGAAGTTGTCCTTCACTGGTCAAATAAATGAATCAATAAATGACGACTACGAATCACCGGGTATAGAATGGCAAGAAACATTAGTTCTTTTGTTTTTTTGGAGATTAGAAATGTATGCGCTTGTTTTCTAATTTCTTGCTTCGAGTTATCTCTGAATGTTCAATGTCAGACGGTCCAATTACTTTTTCTTCTAATTGAAAAAATGCGTAAGGTGCTGAGTTTTCTAATTATACTAGGGCCAACAACGACCCAAAATTTACAATTATTAAGAAGTGTATCATACAGCAGAGATGCAGTTGAACAAAACAAACGAATAAACACAAATGAAATACGGATTTGTAATTGATAACCGAAAATGTATAGGTTGTCACGCTTGTACAACTGCTTGTAAATCAGAACATGAAGTACCGGTAGGGGTCAATAGAACTTGGGTAAAACAAGTAGAAAAAGGATCTTTCCCCGATACAAGAAGATTATTTTCTGTCATGCGATGCAATCATTGCACAGATGCGCCCTGTGTCAGTATTTGCCCGACAGAATCTCTTTATATCCGCGAAGATGGTATCGTAGACTTTGATAAAGATCGGTGTATCGGATGCAAATCATGTATGCAGGCATGTCCCTATGATGCGCTGTATATAGATCCTGATACCCATACTGCAGCCAAGTGCAATTATTGTGCTCATAGGATAGATATTGGCCTTGAGCCAGCATGTGTAAATGTATGTCCGGAACATGCCATTATCTCTGGAGATATGGATGATCCTACGACTGAAATATCCCAATTATTAGCACGACAGGCTGTTAAAACGAGAAAACCAGAGAAGGCAACTCAGCCCAACCTATTTTATATAGACGCTGATGATGTATCGCTTATTCCGACAGCAACTGAGACATCCAAGGACAATATGTGGGGGTCACAAAGTTATGGTGTCGGGCATTATTCAAAAGAAGCGGAAAAGATGGCTTTCTCAAGTGGAGATGTTATCTCAGAGGTCATGCGCACAACCAAAGTAGTCCAGAATGAAAAAGGAGATGATCTTAGCATTCCTACTTCAGTAGAAGTATTAATGGGGAAAAAAGGAGGTGCCAAAAGAGTGTATGATACACCAGATAAAGGCATCTTATGGGGGTGGGAAGTATCAGGATATGTATGGACTAAGGCGATATCAACAGGTGCCTTTATCGTTCCATTTATCGCCTGGTCAACGGGCACAGTAGCGTTCAACAATATTTCAATTTGGGCTGCTATTATAACTGGAATTTTGTTTTTAGCATTGACAGGCGTCCTCCTGGTGATGGATTTGGATCAACCTAAGAGATTTGCTTATGTCTTGTTGCGCCCTCAATGGGGTTCGTGGTTGGTAAAGGGAGGTTATTCCATTACCGCTTATGGCGGGTTATTAACTTTGCTGGCTTTTGCATTTGGATATGGGTGGTCTGCAGCGATACCGGTTATCATGTGGATAACCTTAGGTCTGGCTATATTAACTTCGATTTATACCGCATTTTTATTTGCGCAAGCTAAAGGAAGAGATTTCTGGCAGAGTCCTGCACTCTCTGTACATATGTTAGTTCATTCTGTTATGGCAGGTGCATCCTCTTTTCTAATTATCAATCTATTTTCTAATTACGAATCGAGCTGGATAAGCTTTCTCGTTTATGCATTAATAACCGGAATTGTAATTAATGTATGTACAATTATAATTGAATTAAGCACTACGCATCCTACAAATGACGCCAAGATGACCGTTAAAATGATCACAAGTGGACGGTATAAAAATCTATTCTGGTTTGGAGCCATGATAATCGGAAATATAATTCCTGCTCTACTGCTTATTTTCGGTGATACAGACTTGGTCATGACGATATGTGCTTCTGTGTTCGTGTTAGTGGGAATATATATTACAGAACATATTTGGGTCGAGGCACCTCAACGAATTCCATTAAGTTAATTGAAAGACTATAACAAGCTTGAAATGAGAAAACGTATCTCGATAATTGAACGAATTGCGGAAAAATTAAAAATTATTCCCTCCCTTCAGGACGACCGGGATCCTATCCTCGATAGAATGACGACCACTGACTTGAACTCTTTTCCCCCAATTGAAAAATGGGATCATTGGGAAGAGTATGAAGCTACGTCGTGGCCAAAAAAAGACAAAAAGACTTATTCCATTATCCCGACTACATGTTTTAATTGTGAAAGTGCCTGTGGTCTGACAGCCTATGTTGATAAAGAGAAAGGAACAATTAGAAAATTCGAAGGCAATCCATATCATCCCGGTAGCCGGGGACGAAATTGTGCCAAAGGCCCTGCCACTATTAATCAAATTAATGATCCCGAAAGAATACTTTATCCGCTTAAGCGGGTAGGAAAACGAGGCGGCGGAGATTGGGAGCGGGTGAGTTGGGATGAGGTGCTGGACGAGATCGCAGCTCGGATTAGAAAAGCGATACAAGAAGGAAGAAACAATGAGGTAGCCTACCATGTGGGTCGACCTGGTCATGAAGGATATGCTAATAGAGTGTTGCAAGGCTGGGGCATTGATGGACATAATAGTCATACTAACATTTGTTCTTCAGGCGCAAGATTTGGATATAATATCTGGTATGGTCATGATCGCCCAAGTCCTGATCATTCTGAAGCCAGGTTTATATTGTTAATATCAGCGCATTTAGAATCGGGGCATTATTTTAATCCGCATGCGCAGCGTATTATCGAGGCAAAGATGAAAGGGGCCAAGATGGCTTGCATGGACCCTCGCTTATCCAATACAGCGAGTATGTCTGATTACTGGATGCCTACTTATCCAGGGACGGAAGCAGCCGTTCTGCTGGCTATGGCTAAGATTATTCTACAGGAGGAATTATACAATCGACCCTATTTGGAAAGATGGGTGAATTGGGATGAATATCTTAAAAAGTTACATCCTGAAACCGAGGTGACTTTTGAGAATTATATAGTCAAAATGATTGAAGAGTATGATGAGTATACTCCGGAATTTGCAGAAAAAGAAAGTGGTGTCAAAGCATCGGTTATCAGAGAAGTTGCTATTAAAATTGGAGAAGCCGGTGAGCGTTTTGCTACACATAATTGGCGGAGTGCAGCAAGTGGTAACCTGGGAGGATGGTGCGTATCGAGATGCTTACATTTTTTAAATGTCCTTACCGGTAGTGTAGGTACAAAAGGAGGAACTTCTCCCAACAGTTGGAATAAGTTCAAACCTAAATTCTTTGATGTTCCACCCGCTGGAAAATTTTGGAACGAATTGCATTTTCCTAAGGAGTATCCACTTTCTATGTTTGAAATGAGCTTCTTGCTACCTCATATGCTCAAGGATGGTAAAGGACATATGGATGTATACTTTTCACGGGTTTTTAATCCTGTATGGACTTATCCAGATGGGTTCACCTGGATGGATGCTTTTAAAAATGAAGATCTCTTTGGTCTACACGCTGCTATGACGCCAACCTGGAATGAAACTGCATTTTTTGCGGATTATGTATTGCCTATGGGTCATAGTGCCGAGCGACATGATCTCAATAGTTATGCGACCCACTCCGGGACATGGATTGCCTTTAGACAACCAGTTTTAAGAGAAGCAGCCCGACGACAGGGTAAGGAGGTTAAATATACTTATGAAGTTAACCCCGGTGAGGTCTGGGAGGAAGATGAGTTTTGGATCGAATTAAGCTGGAGGATTGACCCGGATGGCAGCATGGGTATAAGGAAGCATTTTGAATCTCCTTATCGGCCTGGAGAAAAGATTACGATCGACGAATATTACCAATACATTTTCGAGCATACTAAAGGCCTGCCGGAAGTTGCAAAAAAAGAAGGCTTGACGGAGTTGGATTATATGAAAAAGTATGGCGCTTTTGAAGTCGAGAAACATGGGTATAAAAAGAATGAATATGCATTATCCCCAAGTGATTTGGTGGATGCTCAAACAAATGAAAAGACAGGCGTTATAACAAAAGATGGAGAAGATATCGGCATCATGATCGAAGGCAATGCCATGGTAGGTTTTCCAACTCCTTCCCGCAAACAAGAATTCTATTCTCAGACGATGGTGGACTGGAAATGGCCCGAATATTCAATACCCACCTATATCAAAAGCCACATTCACGAAGAGAAGCTGGACAAATCGAAAGGTGAGTACGTATTGGTCCCGACTTTTAGATTACCTATGCTAATACATTCGAGATCCGGAAATGCCAAGTGGCTGATGGAGATAGCCAATCGCAATCCTATTTGGATGCACCCGAATGATGCAGTTAAATGGGGGTTCAAGACGGGTGATATAGTGAAGATGAATACCGATATCGGATATTTCGTGGATAAGGTCTGGGTGACAGAAGGTATGCGCCCCGGAGTAGTGGCTTGTTCTCATCACCTGGGGAGATGGCGCCGAGATCAAGACAAAGGAAATAGTTGGGCGACCAATACTGTTCGTATCGAAGACCAGGGTGATGGCAGATGGATAATGAATACCAAGTCTGGAATTAAACCATTTAATAGTTCAGACAAAGACAGCAAACGCATCTTCTGGGTAGATGGAGGAGTGCATCAAAATATCACGCATGCCGTACATCCAGATCCTATCAGTGGCATGCATTGCTGGCATCAAAGAGTGAGAATCGAAATACCCAATGATGACGAGCATTATGGTGATATAATGGTTGATACGAATAAGTCTATGGAAATGTACCGGGAATGGCTTAAATTGACTCGTCCAGCTCCAGGACCGGATGGAATGAGAAGACCATATTGGTTTAAACGGCCATTAAAACCAGTAAAGGAAGCATATTATTTAAAAGATGAATAGGTTGTAACCAACCCTATGTCTGAGATGAATAAAACACAAAAGAAAATTGATACACAGAATGAATCCACGGAGTTTTGTCCTATCCCAAGATGGCTTCAATACAAGTCGACTTTGGACAATCTTGATTATTCTTCTTTTGTCAATCAGGCTCGTGCAAATCCGAATGCAAAATTAATAGATGTGCGCACTCCGGCTGAATATAATTCAGGAAGTATAGAAGGAGCCATCAATATTGACTATCTGTCACCTACGTTAGCTGACGAATTAGAGTTATTGGATGAGCAGCATGAATATTACATTTTTTGCCGTACCGGAAGACGTAGTTTGCGCGTTTGTATGTTGCTAAAAAATATAAATCGAAAGGTTTATAATTTAGATGAGGGTATTGTTGGCTCCAATATTGGTTGACAAAGCTTATTAAAACAGAACGACTATAATAAGTAATTCATGAAGGTGACATTACTTTGAACGGAGCAGTAAAAAAATTCGAGCTTTCGATTGTCATCTTCTTTGAATTAGATAAAAATGTTGCCAACCGGCGTAGTCAGTGTAAAGAAATTAATTGCACACATAAGAATTTAGCTTTCTGATTTACAACTTTCATATATATCACACCAAGGAATAGTCTTTTTTCCTAACAAAACTATTTAAAATGAATATCAGAACATTTATAATTATGACCTTGATTACGGTCATTGCCGTTCCTGAAATGTGGACAACTGATGGTAATTTTCTCTTGGTTATGGTGCCCAGCATAAGGGTGTGGCTGGCGCAGGTATAGGATTATATCACTTTTCTTTGGCTAACGGCAATCCGGCTGGGCAT
>JAJCYJ010000624.1 GCA_029262975.1 Saprospiraceae bacterium | reverse complement strand
TGGTTAAAGATCACAACTATTTAATCTCAGTCTATGGAGATGCAAGTAGCGACAGACCTGTGTATATCAGATGTGTGACTCCTCGAATTCCAAATACATTTGAAGAAGCGATTCGGCTCAACTGTAGTGCGGATATCACCGCTACCACAAAGCTTATTCTGAAAGCATCCTTTATGGATAGCTGCCTTTCTTTAGGAAGTCACCGGGGAACCTGGTATAGTTTTGTTGGAAATGATAAGATCGTCACAGTTGAGCTATTTGGAAGGGTTAATATGACGGCTTACCGCGTTGATGCTACGGGTGTAATATGTCATCCATTTGATGAAATTGTAACCCATCCGTCTCGAAAAGAAAGAAGGTTTCATGCGCTTCATGGCAGTCTTTATTACATATACATTTATTCGCAAGTTCACCCATCTTTACCTGTCGGGGAAGATTACTCCATCTCGGTAACCTGTACCTCCAGGGCTAATCATGATTCATGTGAGGAGGCCATGTCTATCAGTTGTGCATCACCTCCGATTCTACTTGACTATGACGGAAGTAGTGCTAATGACGATCCATGTGACTCGTCAGACCGATTGTTGGCACCGGATCAATATTTTGTTATGAAAGGACAAAATTCATTCGTTGAGTTTAATCAAGCAGTCACAGTATTTAAAAAGAGCTGTGTGGGCGGAGAATGTATCCCTTCATTTAGATACCAGTTGCCATATATTTATTTTTTTGAAGATGATGTTCTTTATTATGTTGTAGCATACCCACAGAAACATTCCACCTTACCCCTTACAGTCACATGCATCTCCCAAATATCCGGGATTGGCTGTACCCAAGCGGTATCTATTGGCTGTGATTCACTGATCGAGACTTCACTTCAATATGTAGAGACAATGACCACCCCTGAGTGTATGGACAGTCAAGCCGTCAGAGGACAATGGTACCATATCGACAATGCTAACCTAGAAGAAGCAGTATCTATAGATGTCAGTGGAGCAAGTTTCCAATTATTCGAAGGTTCATGCGACGATTTTCAATGTGTATCAGAGTTAGCTTTATATCGCCCACCGCTTTATCAATTACATCGGGACAGACAATATTATCTCCTGGTATATACTCCGGCTACGAGTATTGGAGATAATGTTGAAATTGTCATACGTTGTTCAGCCTATTCGACTGCTGCTTCACATACCTATTGCGACAGGCCCTTGGTCACGACTTGTGGAGAAGCAATGTCCGGATCTTTCTCAGAGGCTATTCGTCGAACAGCGGCATGCGGATTTAAAATTCAGCCTACCTTTCATTATAAAATTGATCCTCAGGAAGACGTCTTTATCTCGTTTAAGACCAATAACGCTTCGCTCCTTTGGCCCGATTATGCAATAACTGAAGAAGCCTGTGAGTCAGCTATTTGTATAGACCGAGTTATAGATCTCAAAACTAATATGTACGGACCACATTTCGAAAACTCATATTTTTTGACAAAAAAAGATAATACCCACACTATTTATATTTCGAAATCCAACCATTTCAACCTTGATTATAATATTTCTACAGTTTGCACACCGGCTATTCACTCTACACCATGTATAACTACCGATATTATTCAATCAGGAGACACAGTGCTTACCAATACTAAATTCTACTTTAATAGTGCTTCGTATTTTGACAACAGGATGCTTTCATCCGGAAGATGGTTCATTTTGGATACGACACATCCTTTGGCAAATCTCATAGTCGAACCTTTAAACAGAACATATTCACCAATAGACGTA
Source organism: Saprospiraceae bacterium (assembly GCA_029262975.1). Taxonomy (GTDB): domain Bacteria; phylum Bacteroidota; class Bacteroidia; order Chitinophagales; family Saprospiraceae; genus JAJRXG01. Next base: position 2,274 of record JAJCYJ010000624.1, on the reverse strand, counting down.
GCGATTTATAAAGGCACTTGTACAGGGCCACAATTAGTAAAATGGCAAGATCGAACGGGTAAATTTGTGGAGAGATTCGAATATGAAGAAGACACTCAGTATTATCTATATATTCAAGGAAAAGCCCCGATCTTCTATCATGACATTCAGATTACTTTGGAGACTTATCCCAGGGCTCCCAATCACTCCTGCGACAATGCTTTTTCTCTAAGTTGTAACCAAAACATTCATCTGGATTATAACCAAACAACTGCTCGCGCACACTGTATATTCAATGCCACATATGCATTGTACTACACAATTCAAGGAACAGGACAATATATTCGATTTGATGGGATCCCAAGTGCATTAAAAATCAACATTTTCAGCGATAATTGTGCTCAAGCTCCCTGCACTTATAATTTTGGCGACCAATATTATTTACCGGATGGTCTGCAATATAACATAGAAATTGCCTCTACTCAAATGGATCTGATAACAGATATCTCGATGGCATGTATTCAGGCCGACCCACCATTTAGTTGCGCAACACCTATACCCATCTCATGTGGAGATACTATTACTTCAAATATTTCAAATGTTATACCTCAAATGATCAATGATCAAGTGACCAAAACTGTCTATTATTCTATCATTGGAGCTAATAATATAATGCACCTTGACGATATATATGACAGTGGTTCATTCTTTATAAGTAAGGATTTTTGCGCGAATGAGATAGACTGGGTGCCCCTGTCAGTTTACCCTTTCTACTTCCTGGAGGCAGACCAGGAGTACACCATCATTTATAGAGAATACTACTTTACAAGTGATGACTTTAGTTTTTCAATTGATTGCTATGATTATTCGCCAGCCGCTTCATGTACCGGGTCTATCCCTGTTCAATGCGGGTCGACTTATTCGGGAGACTTCTTGGGGGCATTGGATACAAGTTTGTTTCGAACCTACAGATCACCAATTTATTCCTTGTATTACGAGTACCTGGGCCAGGACGATTACATTCGTTTCGAGTTGAACAACTGTAGGGTGGCAGTAAGTGACACCTGTGACGAGAGACACTTTCAAAATCTTTATGGTCAGGGCTTTTATTGTGAACAAGATAAACTTTACAGATTCAAGTTTAGACCTACAATATCTCGTGACTCGACCAATTTTTCATTCCGTATTATGTGCACACCTGCGTTATCCGGTGCCACTTGTATAGAGCCAATTGAAATAACTTGTGGTGATATCTGGACCATGAATGGCAGAGATATCAGGCCGATTTCATCTTATGATAGCTGCACGAATGGGGGTACCAATTTCAGGATTTATGAATGGCTCCATTTTCTTGGAACAGGACAGGCAGGTTATATAGATGCTGTCGATGGACAATATCTTCCAATGTCTTTTGAAGTCTTTGAAGAATGTGATAACAACCAATGCGATCTTAACAATTATTTTAGTTCATACGCGCCATACTTCTTTGAATCCGGAGTGGATTATTCCATTGCAGCCTATTATCCATTTTCTTTGCCTGAAGAAGATCATCAACTGATCTTTAAATGTGTAAATATTCCAACCAATTCTTCATGTCCGGATGCTTTAGAGATATTTTGCGGTGATAATATAGCATTGGATTTTGAATTCATTACTCCAACAGCATCATATTGTAGTAGTTCCACTAATTCAAACAACCTTTTCTTTACAATTCAGGGTGAAGGTAATTATGTGCAATTTAGTGCTCCTACTACTTATTTCAATATTTTCACAGGCACGTGTGAGGAAGCCATATGTATAGCACCTATAGCCGGAGACTTCTATTTTCTTAGTGAAAATCAAACGTATTTTGTTTCTGCCACAAAAGGTTATAATAACACAATCACGATGACGGTTGAGTGTTTAGACGCGCTGTTTTTTAATGTGCCTACAGTTCCAAATGATCCGGCTTTCAATAGGTGTTTTACTCAAGACCTCCCATGTGATGACAATAATCCAACCACACTAAATGATCATATTACAAAAGAATGTGTGTGCCAGGGTGTTGACGCAGAGGACCTTGTTTGTGCTGAAGATAGTTTACATGTCTACCAGGTCGATATGTCCCCTGCATATTATCATGCCAGGTCTATATTGAAATCGGATGCGAAGATTGGGTTAAATACAACTACGACTTTTAAAAGTGGTGATAATTTAAGTCTCTTGCCAGGATTCGTTCTTGATACAAGCAGCTCATTAAAGCTGCTAATTGAGACTTGTATCATTGATGGAAATTAGGACAACTTGTTTTAACCT
>JAJCYJ010000623.1 GCA_029262975.1 Saprospiraceae bacterium | reverse complement strand
TAAGTCCCGATCTCCTGCATCCTGGACTCAATCAATTCAAAAGCATTTTCAGGTTGAATTTTATGAGTAAGCTGCTCTGCAATATTAGTCTTACCATTTTCTATCAAGTCGTTTATTTTAGATCTTGTCTCATTTCCTTTTTCAATTAATTGACTTAATTGATTGTCATAATTGTTAATCATTTTTTCGAACCTGGCCATCTCCAGCATAAAGTTGGCCCCTACTATCTCTACACCTGTAAAGAGCGTCATAGCGGTAATGGATTCCTCCATAAGTACCTTGCCTGTTTCTATTTCTTTCTTGTACTTTTCAAAATGCTCTATTTCGCTTTTAAGGTCTTTTTGGGCAATCGCAAGAGATTGCATGTCGGGAGCTAAATGAATTACGGATTGATGCAGGTCGTACTTTTCCTTATCATTTCCGAGTGCCATAATCCTTTTATCCAGAGAGGCCTTTCTGTTGTTTAATTCAATTTCTTCACGGATTGATTCTAAATAAATATTTTTAATTTCTTTATCCTTTTCTAATTTTCGTTTTTTGTCTGTCAGTGTTTCAATTTCTAATTGAAGCGCTTTTTTATTTATCTCTATAGTTTCTTTTTCCTCCGGACTTATAAAAGTGATCATATCGAGTTCCTTATTCTTTAAGTCCTCTTCATGTTTTTTTTCTTTGAGTAATTCATAGGTTTTCGCTCCTATTTCCCGATATATATAGGTGCCTGTAATATCTTCAAGAAGTTCTGATCGTTCGTTTTTACCGGATTTCAGAAAGCGGGCAAACTCTCCTTGGGATAACATGATGGATTTTACAAATTGCTCATAATTCAACCCGATTAATTCTTCATTTTTTGCAGGCACCTCACTTTTGCGAATGTCAATTATACGATCCGTATTAAGATCAGTAATTGACATGTGATAGTCCCGCCAACTTCCGGTACGTGCTTTAGAAATTTCCCACCTTGATCGAAATGTGCCTTTTTTTGTCACATAAGTCACTTCTGCCCAGGCTTCACTCGTATGATGAGTCACAACAGAACCCATCTTATCAATTTCGGCACGACTGATCTTGCGATCAAACCGAGGTATTTCATTATATAACGCCAGTGTAATAACATCAAGAATACTTGACTTACCTGATCCTGTTGCACCGGTAATCGCAAAGATTCCTGAACTGGCCAGTGGCTCTTCATCAAAACGAATTGAGTGTTCTCCTTTTAAAGAGTGAATATTCTTAAATGTAATTCCGCTCAATCTCATTTCTCTTCCATTACGTTCCTGACTACTTCATCAAATGCTTCAATAACTTCTTCTCGCATCTTTTCTTCCAGAGATTCTGATTCCAGTCGTTTAAAAAAAACATCCTTTACATTGAGGTCTTCTATTTGTTCTAAAAGTCCAGCTTCAGATAATGGCTGAATTTGCTCTTCAAATTGTATGCGGTAATTGATCACATCATAATGAGGAGAGGCATGCTGCGCCAATTCAATTAACTCTAATACTTTGCTATAATCTTGTACTTTTTCTCTGACAACAATTTCAATTAATGTGGGTAGCTGATTATTAGAACGATATGAATCGAGCTGGTGCCGGACCTCTACAAGACTACCTTCGACTCTCTTCAGCGCTTTGAATACAGGCACTGGCATTGCCTTTGTATTGATAATATGACCGTCAGAAATATCGAACAAGACAACTTCCTTTTCATCTTTTCGCTCAGAAAAACTCAATGGAATGGGCGATCCAGAATAACGAATGGTTCCTTCCTTGTTGAGTTTTTGTGGTCGATGGATATGTCCTAAAGCCACATAGTCGAAAAGATTAGAAAATTGTTCGACGGACAATCCGGCTAAATTTCCAATATGGATATCTCTTTCACTATCAGAGAGATGAGCACCTTGAACATATAAATGACCCATAGCAATAACAGGTATACTCGAATTCGCTTCTTCAGCCATACCTTTCAGCATCTGGTAATGATTGATAATGCCTTCACGGAGGCCTACGATCTTATCTTCATAAGAAGCTCCAGGTTGTGATTTTCTAAGATCACCTTCTCGCAGAAAAGGAACTGCCAGGATATGCGCCACCTCATTTCCGTCAATATCTGAAATTGTAATCAGCTGTTCGGTCAACTTATAGCCATAGCCAATGGTATGAATATTCAAGGCCTTCAACAATTCAACAGGTGCCTCTATGAGAGAAGGACTATCGTGATTTCCGGCTGTAATGATGCACTGGACATTTCGATCCTTGAGCTTGCTTAAAGTTTGATAGAATAGTTTCTTATCTGCATTTGCTGGATTTGCAAGGTCAAATATATCGCCCGATACCAGGATTACATCAACACTTTCACGGTCTATAAGATCTAGCATCCATTCGAAGAATAAATTGAGCTCTTCCCTAAGGCTTTGTTTGTATAAAGTCTTGCCGATGTGCCAGTCGGCAGTATGCAGAATTTTCATTTGGCGAATTTAGTACATTGACAACGTATGATATCTATGATTTTAAAATGCACCGGCTCCAATTTCTAATACAAAACCGCTATAAATGAATGGGTTAAATCCCAGGTTCTTCCATCCAAATCGAATACCCCAGTAATCAGTGCCTAAAAATTTCAAGAATTTGAGAGGAGTCTTTGTAATATTTACCCTCACTTTCATGCCTATTTCAGTAACTAAAAATGTTTCTGGGTTTGTACTTCCTAATTCAGTATCAGTGTCTATTATTTCATAACCTATACCTATATAATTATCAAGCCATCTGGAAGCAGAATTAGTATGCTGAATCTGGTGTCCAAAGTATCTATTGGTTTGATCTGGTGTGGAATCACTTTCTCCCAGATAGAATTTATGATAGAACCATCCTCCTGTCATTGGGGCTTCTACATGTTTCACAAATAGCAGAGGCACTGATACGCTGAAGTGACTGTCTTCATCTATCCTGTAAGAGAATCCAATTTTATTTCTTAGTTTATTCTCTTTAGAAAGTCTGACTATGCTCCGACCTGCCTGAACAGAATGTGTCACCTTAGGCCAGTCCTTTGGCTTTTTACTTTCTACCATTTTCCGCAATTTGGAATCAGCAAAATCCGTAGGCAGCACCGGAAACGGAGCTAGTGTGTAGTGATTATCAATGCTTATACCCGGATATCTGTCCTTAATTTTGACGACAGATTCAAGCTTTTCTGCACCTGGTGGAATCAATAAAGTTTCCGGACTTCTAGACTTAGCCATCCATGCCTGGAAGCCGCCAGTAAATAGTTTGCCTGTACTTATAATATCCCTGACACCCCAGGCGTCATTGACTTTTTCCGTGACATCAAATCCTGGCGTATATACACCGTCAGCATTCTTATCAGTACAATTAGCGTGTTTGCCTTCTTCTACAAGAATAGAAATAGGAAATCGCGTGTATTCATCCACATTTAGTGCATTTTCAAACCAATACAATCCATGAGCTCTGGCGATCACCCGCTTAACCTGGACACCATATTTATATTGCGGGCAATTATCAGAGTGAATTATTTGTATTTGAAGTTGAGTGGATTCAAGGTCATGTGGATGACCACCTAAACCCGTTTCTTCCTCATAATAAAAGTAATATTCTATTTCTAGAGCTGATATCTTTGATAAGTCCAATCGCTTGCTCCGCCGGGATGCAGATTCGCCACTCAATATTCTGATCCGTTTCTGTTTGGTATATATTTTCCTGATTTTATAATAAACAATCGGACCATCACTGACATCGGCAAATGGCAAATTTTGTGGCAGACGAATTTTCCCATTTTCATCTCTTAACTTTGGCTCGTCAGGAGAAAACCATAACATTGGTGCAGCAAGCAGAGCCAAGGTGTCCATGTCAATGACGTGGTTATCGGTTTTATATAATATTCCGGGTTCATCCAGACATTGAGTCTGACCATAAAAAGTAGTAAGTATAAAAAAAGTGGTGATTAATAATTGCTTATTCAATGGCTCGATCATCCATTATTTAATTAGAAGTTATTTAGAATTCTGTACCCTATTAAGAGCGGTTATTTATGAAAAAGCTAATATACGGTGTACTTCTTAGCATTTTCTTATGGATGCCTAATCAAGGTATAAGTCAGGACAGTTGGGACTGGAGGGATCCCAACGACTTTGGGCTTATAGACTTTGGCGATAATAAGTTATTGGGATATAACTTGATCGGTGTGGGGCTCTCAGTCTTGCTGAATAAAGCTGAAAAAGAAGAGCGAAGTTGGATCAGGGAAATTTCTATTGGGAGGTTACACGAGTATCAGAGAACACCTTTAAGCAGGCTATGGATAGCAGAATATAGGATCGGAAAAGCATTTCGGAAATACCTGACAATAGGAGGTGGACTAAGAGGATATCTCACAGAAGGGTCGAGCATAACCACTACAGGCGTAGGTGGAAACATCTGGTTTTCCTGGCATATTATCAGACAAAATCATTGGCGTTTGTCATATGACAATGGAGTAGGACCCAATTTTTTTTTTAATCCCTTTCCACTCGGAGGTACAAAATTCAATTTTACGACTCACTATGGGCTCTCCTTTCAACTGCTTATCGACGATCGATGGTTACAATTGCGGTTCACCAATATTCATATATCTAATGCGGGTATAAAAGGTATGGATAGAAACCCAGCTCTTGATGCTATAGGGCTTGTTATAGGTGTATCTATTTAGTAAGTATTACGCAGCTTTCTTTACAGAATGTTCATTTACATGACTTGCTATAAATGGCTCAAGTACCTTAAATAGGTGACTTAAATATGCTCCAAGATCTCGTGACATAAGTTGTCTCGCCGGAATGATCGTCTTTATCTGATCAAGACCATGACTGTGTTGAGCAAAATATCTTTTATAGGCCGATGAATTGAGAAATGATTGTTGGGACTGATTATTTATATCTATTGATGAGTTCTGGCCGGATATATTCGAAACCTCAAGGAAAGAAACACCAAGAGGATCAATGCGGATTAAAATCTGTGGGTCCTCCTTTTTTCGTGAAAGTGTCATTTTAAATGTAATCGCCAATGCTTCCGGATCCTCTCCATTATAGACCAACACCCACTTGCCCATTTGTGATTGACGTAATTCCCGGGCTGAGTAATTGATCACATCATATAACTCACAGAAGAGTCGTGCCTGGTTTAAATTCAAGCCTGAATCCTTCGATGACTTGTGGTTTTTATTGGAGAGTTTTCTTAGAAAAGATCGTAAATCAGTAGAAAGATTTTTCATTTTTTGTTTAACATTTGCAGGATCAATATTAAACAAACGAACTCTCTTTGGAATTGTTTACATCATTTCTCTACTTTTTTTTATCGAAGTAGATAAATGTCTCAATCCTGACTTAACAGTGGATAGTATTGGGCTTCAACTATTCTTTGATGATGAATCAAATGCCCAGTAATCATAAATCCGAGTGCTAGCACAGATACCTCCTTTCCTGAAGCTATGCCTACTCTTTTTAATGCTTCATCAGAAAAAGAAGAAAATAATAGATTTGTGCTCTTTCTTACTGCTTTCCATTCCTGGTGGATTTCATCCAGTGATCTCTTATTCGCGCCAGATCTTACCACATAATCATTGTGCTCAAAACCAGGTATTTCAGTCTTATCTCCCCTTGCAAATCTAAGTGCCCGGTATGCAAAGATTCGCTCCGTATCCATGAGATGGATCAGAATTTCTTTTATCGTCCATTTGCCTGGCATGTAGACACGGTCACCCAAAGCTTTGTATTGATCCAGTTCCTTTTGAATATATACTTCACCATATTCCAAAAGCGCATCGAGAAGATTCGTTTCGGCAGGGATTAAATTGACATACCCTCGAAAATAATCAGGTATAACATCTATATCAGTTCTGTTCATATCTTTTGTTTACAACCTCAATGTACACATAACATAAAAATGGCGAAGTGGTTGTATCCGATATCCAGGACCCTCCACACTGCCGTCAAAATCAAGATCTACCGGAGCACCATCCGTAAAATATCGGGTGTTGAGTATATTATTGACTTGAAGATTAACAGTTACAAACTTATTAAAGTCCAACCTTATCTGAGTATTTAAAACGGTATGAGCTGGTAACCTGAATGATGAAATATTCGCCAATTCCATATATGACGAACTCACGTGTCTACCCGAAAGACCAAAATTTAACTTATCAGAAATGTTGAAATCTACCTGTGGTCTCATCACCCATTTCGGAGAAAATATGTGTGATACATTCTTTAAGACTTCTGTTCCGTTTGTAAATTCATCAACATTAGAAGTCATATAGGCTCCATTAAATGAGAACTGGTATCGGCCGGATAACTGATATTCAAATTCTAATTCCAGACCACTACGGCGACTATATGGAACATTCTTTCTTACTTCAATATAAGATCGTTCCATGAGTGCTCCAACTTGTGTAATTTCATTATTAAAATCCATATGAAACAAGTTTATATTGAGCTTTCCCTGTCGCGTTCTTAATCGCCATCCCAACTCAAGGTCAAATACATATTCTCCAAATAGCGCACCATTTCGAATATCCGATCTCGTTGGTTCGCGACCTGTTTTACCATAAGAGATATAAGCGGATTGTGCATTATTGAATTTATAATTTACGCCTCCTACAAAGTTAAAAAACGTCCATTGCTTGTCTGATTCTATTCCCGTACCCAATTCTTTGTCTTTATGTAACTTCATTGATACAGACCTCAGATTTACATCACCATAAATGGAAAAATCATTCAGTTTATATTCTAATTTACTAAAGACACTTACTTCATTTTTATTTGTATGATCTCTGTCATAAGGATTGGAAACGTTCGGAGCGAGATATTCAAAATTGGTCCGATCAAATTTATAAGCCTGTAGACCGCTCTTCACGATAAAATTATTTTTTTCAAAAGTTAAGTGAGACAGCATACCATAGTGATTATTGGAGAGGCCATAAACAAATTGCGTCTTATCGTCGATGGCAAATGGAAAAACACCCCTTGCTCCTCCATAATAAATGGTGGCATCAAATTTTGTTGAAGGTGCCAGGTATCGGGAATATTGAAGTTGTATTAATTCCTGTTCGAAGTCATCGGTATCATTAGGATGATTATAGTTTGTAGCAGGTTCCCGGTTGATATCTTTTAAAAGAACGGGCAGATAAGCCTGGTCGTTTTCAGTTTTTCCCATTAAGCCAGTAATCTTCCACACGTCCTTTTCGCCCAATAGTCCAATTGAACCAAAAAAAGAATACGAATCTGAGGAAGAATGGTGCTTATAACCATTGACATTGGTCCGGGTCATCCTCGCATAGGCACCGATGCCATTATCCAATTTACCTGTTTGTACTTCAGCAGATGTTCTTAGAGTACCAAAAGAACCAGTTGTAAATTGTAGTTCGGTATTTGCATCTTCGTTGAAGATATTAGTAGATTCAAAGTTAACCGATCCGCCATAAGAGGCTACTCCAGCATTAGAAGCCCCTACCCCGCGTTGTACTTGAATACTCTCTATACTATTTCCAAAATCTGAAAAATTAGAAAAATATACACCTTGATCAACCATGTCATTGAGCGGCACTCCATTCAGAGTAATGTTGATTCTTGATTGAGATATCCCTCGCATTCTAAATTGTGCATAATTTCCAATGTCTGTACCTGCATCTGAATATGAGATTATAGAAGGAGATAATTGCTGAAGCAAGACGGATGGATCCTGTCCCGAATAAATATTCTCAATTTTTTGGAGTGAAATATTTTGAATGGTAACCGGGTCATTTGCATTAGCCCTGGTGGACATAATAACCACTTCCTCAATATCTATGCTATCTAATGAGAATGCATTGTTTTGGCCATAAAGTAAAATGATCGGTCCAGATAAAATTATAAACGAAAAAAATAAACTTCTCATATCAGCTTCTATTTATTTGCTTATACGAGAAGTGATGTGCAGATCACATCATGAGATTCCTACGCCGGTATTATCCGGATCAGGTCAAAGGGTATCATCTCAGCTCACTTCAGTATAAAGTGCGCACCCCTCCTCGAATTATGTTGCAATAGTACTCAAGATTTAAGTGATATCAAAGAATCAACTTCACTGACGGCCTGTATTACACGTGCAGCCCGGTCCCCACTTACAGCTATCCAGGGTGTTATTCCCTTATTTAATTCTTCAATGTAATAATCATAGAGCATTGCACGACCCTCAGGGTGTTCTCTTAGATCATCTTCTTCATAGGGAATGTCAAAATGAGGCAAAATATAGAGATTTGGTTTTGATTGTTCCAAAAGTGTCTGTATCCTGGGGTCCACGCGACCATATTTTACCTGACTCCATATTTTGATAACCAATAAATCGGTATCGCAGATGAGCAGGTTTTCCGGTTTAACTTTCTGTTCTTCATCCACTTGTCCCAATGCTATTGTTATGAGATCCTGTTCCGTATATTCTCTTTTAAGATTTTCCAGAAAAGTTCGAGCATATTCAGGAATATAAGGCACTTTGTAATACTCAGACAAATCAACTGCTAAAGTAGATTTGCCAGTGCATTCTGGTCCCGTTATTACAATTTTAATCATTGACAATCGAAGCTTCCATTGATTTTTTCCAGGCTAGATAACCAGCAATAGCCAGACCGATATATATAAAGTACAAAATGCTATAGAAATAAAGTTCCTTATAATAATAAATCAGCGTAGCCAGAATATCAACAACCAACCAATAATACCAATTATCAATTTTTTTCTTAGCGGTCAACCACATCCCTGTAATACTTAGTACTGATGTCATACTATCCCAGAAAGGCAGCGCTGCTGGCTCCATGCCTGGTATCCATCCTGGTGCCTCTTTTAAAATAAGTGCGAATAGAAGTACTCCCAGGACTGTAATACCTAAAAAGCGCAAGTTTGAGTTAATTGATAACATTGTTACCGGTAATTCGGTATCCTTTGAATATTGATCACCTCGAGTCCACTCCCGCCAACCATAGATATTTAAAACCAAGAAAAAGATGTGCAGAAAAAAATCTCCATATAATCTTGCCTGCCAAAAGATAACAAATGAAATGAGGACATAGATAATACCACAGATCCATGTCAATATATTTTGTCTTATCAGAAAAACGACACACAAAACACCAAAGACCAGTCCAGAGAATTCGAGCAGATTAATATCCCTCGCGTATGACATGGCTTCATTCAGAACTGACATTGCAATCATCGCTCAAAGATGATAATAAATTCAGCGTATTAAGAAGAGGATTGTGTCGAAGTAGATAAAAAAACTACTTTTATTCCTATATAGGCAAGTATGGATTCTAATGACTTTATCACGATCATCAAATATGCATGGATGGAATATGATTCATCCAGGAGAATTAAATCTATTGAAGATATTAGTGCCTTTGTCTCAACTAATCATGTCTACAAAATTAGTCTCATAGATGGGAGCATCGTAATCGCAAAGCTGAGTTATTTTGGCAAATATGATGATTTCGTAGAAGATCATACTATTATCAATGTGCTCTCTAACAACTTACCTTATCCATTTGAAAACCTGCTCTCTCGTTCTTTAATGAAGGGCAATAATATTTTTATCCACAGATTCAAAAATGAACTGATAGATGCAGCGGTAGTTTTTTATCGACCCGTAAAAATAAAAAATCGCCCGCCTCGGCAATTGAATGAAGAGCAAATTATAAAATTAGGCCAGCAGACAGCGAAGTTTCACCGTGCGTGTCATACTGTCAGGCACACCATACCTCCAGGTTCTAAATCACTCCGAAGAGATATTGCTCTGATAGAACAATATGTCCACCTTGACAAATCTCAAGAGTTTAATCCTGAACATAAGAAACTAATCCTTGATCATTGTAAGATATATATTGATATAGTAGATAGTCTATACCTGGACGAGGATAACTTAATACCTGTATTTATAGATTGGAATATTGGCAACTTTTCAGTTACACCTTCATTCCGATTATACTCCCGGTGGGATTATGATTGGTTCAGAATAACGACAAGGGTAATGGATTTTTATTTCCTGAGCAGAGTTGTATCTGACGTGGGGGACAAGACTGTATTTACTTACAATGTCAACACATTTAATGAAGATAGATTTAAATTGTTCTTATCCTCATATCACAGTGTCTTCCCATTAATAAAAGATGAAATAATTATGATAAAGGAAGGGTACAGATTTTTTATTCTAAATTATGTCATTAGACATGGAGGTTACTTTTTTAATACAAAGTATGCCTCTAAATTAAAAAAAGAAGCATTGGAAATTCACCTCCCTTCTATTGACCAATTTGATCCAAATAATCTTATCAATTTTTTAGAATTATAAAAATGGACATTAGAAATATTCGAGATATTCTGCCTGCATATAAGGCCATTTTTTTTGATTCTTATGGCGTACTTAAAAACCATCGCGGTTTGATCCCGGGAGTGCAAAATACAATAGACTATCTTAAAGACATATCAGTGCCATTCAGAGTCCTGACCAATGATGCTTCAAGAAGCCAGAAATCCCAGTCAGAAAGATTTAAAGAGTTAGGCATCCAGGGTATAGAACCCTATCATGTCGTAACATCAGGGATGATGGCCCGGCAATATTTGAAATACAAAGTTAAGGAAGGTCTGATAGCATATATCGGAACAGAGCAAGCTGCTGAATTTATCCTGGATGATTATAAAAGAGCAATTCCAATTGTTGAAGTCGATTTCGAAAATGCAGAAGACATATCAGCGATTGTATTTTTAGATGATGAAGGATACGATTGGCGCACGACCATTAATCATACGATCAATACGTTAAGAAGGGTCAATGTACCAGTCATTGTAGCTAACACGGATCAAATATATCCGGTCGCCAAAAATGATGTTTCACTGGCTACAGGAGGGATAGCACAGCTTGCTGAGAGTGTAGTCAGGAGGAGGTTCATGAAGTTTGGAAAACCGGACTCTCAAATGTTCAGTTATGCATTGGACGATCTGAATGGACAGGGGTATAATTTAGAAAGAAACGATATCCTCATGATTGGAGACACACTGCATACAGACATACTGGGAGGCAATAAATTTGGTGCCAGGACAGCACTTGTCCTAACCGGTAATACTACTGAAAAAAATGCACAACTTTTGATTGACAGTACGGGTGTGGTACCGGATTACATTTGTACATCTATATTGCTGGAGTAATTCTATCTTCCAGAAAGTTCAGACAAAAAATATGATCGCTTAAGATCAGTATCTTACATTTCACAATCGACTTTCTTATTTTTTAACTCCTACTTAATTATGAAGCACGTCTTAATCACTGGTGTCTCAACCGGAATAGGTTACCATACACTCAAGGAATTCATTGCAAGAAGCTATCTGTATTTGGTAGTGTTCGAAATCAGAAGGATGCAGATCGTTTACAATTAGAATTCAAAACGTCTTATACGCCTTTGGTATTTGATGTTACCGATCAGGAAGCTATTGGTCAAGCATTGAATAAAGTCACTGAACAGCTCACTACAAAATCTATTTTTTGTCTCGTTAATAATTCAGGAATAGCTATCGGAGGACCATTGCAATTCCAGGAATTGGAGGAGATCGAGCATCATTTTCAAGTAAATGTTATAGGTTTGATGCGCGTAACCAAGGCTTTCTTGCCCCTTCTGGGAGCTCAAGAAAATCACACATCTTCACCAGGAAAGATTATTAATATAAGTAGTGTTGCTGGCAAGGTTGCGACGCCATTTGTGGGAGCATATGTTGGCAGCAAGCATGCTGTGGAAGGGCTTTCACATAGCCTAAGAAGAGAGTTGTTAATCTATGGATTGATGTAATCATTGTTGGCCCCGGGGCTGTCAAAACGCCTATTTGGGAAAAAGGAATGAATCTGGAAAAATATCAGGACACTTCTTATGGTCGTATTCTTGGACGTTTTGCCAAGATGGCACAAAAAGGGGCAGAAAAAGGATTGGAGCCGGACTTTATAGCAAAACAAATCGTGGATATCTCAGAGGCTTCGAAACCGAAGGTACGGTACACTTATGTTCTGAATAAACTTACTAACTGGTTCATACCAAGAATAATACCTGCAAGGATGATGGATAGATTAATTAAAAATCGATTAATGAAATAAGGATTTATCAATCCTCTATCGCTCAGATTCAATTGTGAGTTATAACAAGAGCACCTTATCCTGTTGTGTACACTTCCACGATAAATCCGCTTGGAGAAAGCAAGGTCATTGCTATCGCTTCTCCATAGATTGCATCGTGTACTTTTCTGGGAGTTCGATAGACCTTTATTTCTTGCGCGTGCGCTCGGGAGAGCACTTCTCCGAGGTCGACAGTCTGAAATGACCACATGACCAATCCGCGATTTGGAAGTCGGGGAGGAACTTCACGGTCCTGAGACTCTTTATCATCAAATTGAATGAATATGACGTAATTTTTCTGATTGTCTTTTGATCTGATTTTAGAAATCCTGTATGATTTTCCCTCAGAGAGGTTCAATGCGGAAGTATTTGCGGGATTTATATGCAAATCGACCTCCACTGACATTCCTAAGACTTTAGTATGAAATAATATTTCTTCATCGATAACATCAGTGACAAATGAGGTGTATGCCGGGCTTGAAAATTCTGATACCTCAGTCTGAGCAATTTTAGATCCCGTGGACATTTTTTCCTCTATAGCAGATATTTGGATGAACTCGGGTCCTTTATATACACTTTTCCAAAATTGCTGAGACATACCTTGCCCCCACTCTATTTCTCCCTTTTTAATGCTTGATTTAACACCAATGCCATGAGTTTTCAAATGATTGTCAAAATCGCGTTGATCTCTATTATAGAATCCAATGGATAGCGGCCCGAGCGCTTTTGAATCATAGGTTTCGTGTATGCGCTCAGTCTCTTCATCAAGGACTAAGACTCTTATTTTAACTCCCTCGGGGTCACTCTCTGAATAGATAAGATAAATCTGACAGACCAAATCCTCAGGTATCCCCCAAAGGGAATTTTGCCTCAAATGCTCTCCTGGTTCAAGATCCAAAGAGCCTGATATGGACATGTTTAATGCCTCTACGAAAACTTTCCTCACTGATTCAAGATCCGCGGTGCATATTGTAATAATACGTAATGAACCAGTCAATGTATATTCAGGTGTGCCAACTGCTAAGGCTACATCTTTTTTCTTCTCTGTCATATAAGCTATAAATCAACCATCTCTACAATCATGTATACATCCTGCATCAAAATTAAGAATCTAATTGTTATTTAGATCATTTAAAGAGATTCAGATAAAGATTTTCGGATATATTTACTTTTAAAGAACAATTAATGAAGATGTTAAATCTTGCAATTCTTATTATTATAAAATATTATCAAACGAACTACATTTAGATCCGATCGTCTTCTGAGCAGAGAGAAAATAATTTAGCCAGTGCTTGACATAATAACATCGCTGTGAAAGCCTTTCATAAGAACTCCGATATCATGTTCATAGGTCAATATTTGCCCATAATCTCTACGCCTAAATTTAGCTTTCATAAGCTCCGATAAATTGGCAAACTTAGACCAGTCAATGTTCTATTTCTGATCTATTTTGCAATATCCAATGCTTCAAATCGGATACCAATATTCGGAAAGAAAGAAGTTCCAAAATTGATAATCCATCGTTTCTATTTGGCAAAACGAACAGAGCAGTCCAAAATTAATTAGAATAATAAAAATAGTATTTGGAAATCATCGTATCGTGCTCTCACAATGGTCTATTGGGGAATCAATCTTTATGTGTCTGTGAATACCGTCTTAAAAAGAGATGGATTTGGTTTAGAAACTATAGTTGATCGATCTATTAGCAAAGATCCACTTTTATCTATAAGTTGATGCCCAAAAATGTAATGAGATTAGAAAGGTGACAACTATAATTAGCTTTCAATTTCCGATAATGAAGAAGGGGCATCGCATTCATACTGCAAGATCAATTGGTGTATTACAATAGATGCTTGCTCTTTTAGGTTTCACATAGTTGTAAATTCAATGAGCCAACCGAATTGCTATCTGCTACAAAAATATTACAATAATTTATTCTGATGAAATTTTACTTAGTCCCTCAACGGCCGTCAATTGTTATTTTTTATCTTAAACCCAAACATTCGTTTGAGCGCATACAATATCTCCTTAGTCACGGTGCTCAACTTGTTTTAGATAGTAAAATTTAATTTCCACCAAAGAATCTAAAAGTATAGATCTGCCCCAACTAATTTGTTTTGATAATTATTTTGTGACAGATTAGCCGCATTATATAATTAAAATCATTTGAATATTTTGTAAAATAGGGGCGCGAAATAATTAATAAATATTTCTCAATTGAAAGATCGAATGAACCAGGACAATAAACTCAAAGGATCGAGCAAGAGAAAAGTCGTACCCACGCATGATACCCGTTATTTTAAGAATTACCCGAATCGATTAAAAAGCAAACTATGCCTACAGAAGAAGAATACAAGGAATTTGTAAAGAAATTCAGAGCACTTATATCCAGACAAAAACAAGAAAAAGCCCTGGATTTGGCTGAAGAACTATTTGCCGAAGGCCCAAATGCTGTGTTAAACAAAATTACTGCTTTTCGTTCCAGGATCTATAATTTAAAATCGAAAGAAGATGAATTAACAGATGATCAGGAGAAAACGAATGAAAATAAGATACGTAATAGCCTGTTGGATTATTTTACCAATATTAAAATCCCACATCCAGATCAAAATCCGGATGTAGATTCAGAAAATATTCCGACAACTCCTTCTGTCAGACCCTCTGGCTCTATGAGCGACAGAGAATTAAGAAAATTGTTGTGCAGGCTTTATCCTGATATTGACCAAGTCAAAACGGTTGTAGCTGATGTTGAACCAAGTATTTTAGGATTAATAAATTGGGAAAATGGAGTAGATTCTGCCTGGCGCGAAGCTTTACACGAAGCAAAGAATCGTAGTCTCACTGAAGTGGTTTTGGATATCGCCAAAGACGATTTTAAAAAATCCGCCAAAATTATAGCTGATTTGGACAGGTATATTGTAACTGATTAATACTGCTGCTTTTTATCGGATTCAATAAATCTCTTCAACCTTAAAATATTTCAGATGAGGTTTTCAATCTTCTATCAATTATCATGCATCTACAGCATTTAAGCCGGTTATAGGTGATATATTCTGAATAATTTGTAAATTCATTCTTTTGCAAATCACTGTAATGCTGAAATTAAACCCAGTTCTCAGACGTACTCTGACGAGTATTTATCATGATGTGAATCGTATCGAGCCTATTTCCGACGATTTGGAGATAGATCATTCCAGAATCGCATGGAATAAAGCAGCTAACGAAGTTTGGTACCAGGTAATTAGGGAATGTCTCATACTCGATATAATTCCAGATCTTATTTCTAATGTACGATCAGAATATAAGACAAACAAGACACTTCGTGACCTTGATAATGCCGTAAATAAATTAGCTTCTGAATTGGAGCAAGCATTAAAAAAGTCGGGTCTTGACTCAGAAAAGATTGGACTCATTGATACAGTGAATTG
>JAJCYJ010000622.1 GCA_029262975.1 Saprospiraceae bacterium | reverse complement strand
ATTTATCATGCTCTATCCCAGGCTGTCATATCCCGAAGTTGTCTCGCTGACCCCGAATGATATAGCTGATGCTCATGGCATTGTGTTAGAAGTTATCATAGCTACGCTAGGGGTTTCTTGGGTCAACAGACTTGATTTATTGGTGTTCTGTTATTGGTTATACCCGGATCGAACGGCCTCTTTTGACCCCGATAGATACGAGCAATTAGAACAAATCTTTAATAGATATGACCTTTCAGAAAGCGCGACCGGATAGGTAAATTATAAATTGAGTTGATGACCCCTTGTATCAAAAGTCTGATCGATTAATTTTGTCGATTATTTAGGTAAATACTTTTTTCACCCCGAACCGCACCAGCACAAATGCGCCGACCAATAGCAGAATGACGTAATGAAAAGGCATATAGGTGAAGGCAATAATGTGCAGTCTATCGAGAAACCACATGACCACTAGTACTGCCAGGACAATCATAAGTAGTCCGGAGATTTTATCAAATCCAGGAACTAACTCAAAAGGTACGTTGCGACGAACTAACCAAAAAGTAATAATCATGATCAAGACAGGAAGCACTTGCGTATAAATATTAGTCTGCATGATAGGCTGACGTTCAAACAAGAACATGTAGACATTAAGGATTACTGCAAAAATGCCCGGAATCGCTGCGGCAAATATTAAAAAACAATACAACTGCTTCCATGGTGTCAAATGACCTTCACCTTTACCAAAGACACCGGCCAGGAATGCCGTTAGAGGAAGGGCGATGAAATAAAAAAGTACAAAAGAAGGATCTGCTGACAGAAGATCAAATAATTGCTGT
Organism: Saprospiraceae bacterium; assembly: GCA_029262975.1. GTDB lineage: Bacteria > Bacteroidota > Bacteroidia > Chitinophagales > Saprospiraceae > JAJRXG01. The sequence continues at coordinate 4,707 of JAJCYJ010000622.1, read as the reverse complement.
AGTGTCATAATTGCTTAGAATTAGCTAACACAAGTTACATATTATATGGTATGCCTATATGTTCATTAAAAGCCTGGTAGGATCTTCTAGTAATTCGATCACTTTAACTAAAAAAGTTACTGATGTACTTCCATCTATGACCTGATGATCATAAGATAAAGCAAGATTCATCATAGGTCTGATTTCAACCTTACCATCCACAGCAATTGGTCTAGATTTGATACTGTGCATGCCCAATACTGCAGATTGCGGACGATTCAAAATAGGTGTACTTAACAATGAGCCAAATACGCCGCCGTTGGTAATAGTAAAGGTGCCGCCTCTCATTTCATCCAGAGACAGATTACTATTACGTGCTTTTTCTGCCAGTTCTTTTATTTTAGTTTCGATCTCATGAAAACCAAGTGACTCCACATTGTGTACAGGTGGCACAACTAGTCCGGTAGGTGTAGATATGGCTATCGAAATATCGACATAATCGTGATAAATTAATTCATTGCCATCTAAAATTGCATTTACCTGGGGTTTCTCCATCAGGACCTGGGCGCATGCTTTAGAAAACAATGACATAAAACCGAGTTTGATGCCGTATTTAGCTACAAAATGTTCCTGGTATTGCTTGCGCAACGCTATTATATTGGTCAGGTCTACCTCATTAAAAGTAGTGAGCATCGCTGATTGATTTTTAGAAGCAACAAGATTAGCAGCTATTGTTCTGCGCATTCTCGTCATCTTTTCTCTTCGTGTATCTCTGCTAAATGAAGACACGGTAGGGACACGGGCATTTTCATCAGCAGCTATTGGCTTTGGAGTAGCTGGTTGAACTTCCTGCTTTTCTGCAGTCAAGGCATCAGCTTTCGTGATTCGGCCATCTTTTCCTGTACCGCTTACATCTTTTGGGTTGATGCCTTTTTCAGCTAATATTTTTCCTGCCGAAGGAGCTGGGTGACCGGCTGCGTATGATGCTGCAGCTTCTGGTTTTGGAGTTTTCGCCGCAGTTTCTTCTTTTTTCTCAGCGTCTTTGCCTGGTTTTGGTTCAGCTTCTTTTGGAGCTTCTGCATCTGTATCTATTTTCGCTACCAGAGCACCTATTTCGAGATCATCACCTTCAGCAGCTACGTGTATGAGTTTTCCTGATGCTTCTGCCGGAAATTCTAAAGTGGCCTTGTCTGATTCAAATTCACATATTGGTTCATCAAGATTGATATATTCACCGTTTCCCTTTAGCCAGGTAGACAATGTAACCTCTGTGATTGATTCGCCTATTACCGGCACCTTCATTTCAATTATTCCCATATTAAAAGCTATTTAAATTAATATTTAGACTAATCTAAAAATAGACTAAAGCCAACGTAAATATGGTGGATTAATTCGAAATGCGCAACGAAAAAACCTATAAAGCAATTAGAAGAGCAGAATTCTTTATGTCTCAAATACAACCAAATAAATTCAGACAACATGTGCCACCTCGAGTGTTTGAAACGAATGGAGATTATTTGCGTTGAGATTTGACATAATCCAAAGCCCTGTCCTGGTGTATTGTAAGTTCTTAATCATAAAGCTATCGGAAGGCATGTTTTAATACAGCCAACGTTAATGCGGCTATACGTAGCGCCTAATGATGCTGGGTTCATCTTTATTTAATTCGTTGCCGAATAGGAAAGAGGAATAAATTTCTATTTTGTCTACCTGAATTAAAAACTGCCTACTACACCCTTATAAAAAATGTTATGATAAAATTATTCGGTTTCATTTTTGGCTTTGTCCTGTTTACTGCACTTTGTGCCCAGGGACCAGTAGCCGAATCTCCTTTAATCAAAGAAGGAGAAGGCCCGTTTCCTCAATTGATCATAAGAGGAGCTACATTGATCAATAGTACAGGGGCGCCACCTATCGGACCGGTGGACATAGTAATCGAAAACAATATCATAAAAAACATCAAAGTTGTTGGATATCCTGGTATACCCATCGATAGTTCACGAAGACCCAAGCTTATAGAAGGGGGGCGTGAAATTGACGCGGAAGGTCATTATATTCTTCCTGGCTTTGTCGACATGCACGGCCATATTGGAGGAAGATCACAGGGTGCAGGAGGAGAATATGTATTTAAATTGTGGATGGCTCACGGCATTACAACCATTCGCGACCCAAGTTGTGGAAACGGACTCGATTGGGTTTTAAAGCATAAAAAGCTCAGCGAGGAAAACAAGATAACAGCACCACGCATTCAGGCTTATACGGCTTTCGGCATGGGACAATTTGATCCCATCAGCACACCTGAGCAAGCCAGAACCTGGGTGAGAGAAAATGCTGGTAAAGGAGCAGATGGAATAAAGTTTTTTGGATTACCTCCAAATCTTTTTGAAGCCGCACTTGATGAGAATAAAAAGCTTGGCAAAAGATCCGCTTGCCATCATGCCCAACTTGAAGTAGCTCGTTGGAATGTAGTTCATTCGGCAAGGGCAGGATTAACATCTATGGAGCACTGGTATGGTTTACCAGAAGCTTTGTTTGAGGATCGAACAGTTCAGAACTATCCGTTAGATTACAATTATCAAAACGAACAGCACAGATTTGGTGAAGCTGGCAGATTGTGGGCACAGGCTGCACCACCATATTCAGACCACTGGAATGAAGTTATGGACGAGTTAGTTGAATTGGATTTTACTATTGATCCTACCTTTAATATCTATGAAGCAAGCAGAGACCTGCACAGAGCAAGAAGAGCTGAGTGGCATGATGAATATACGATGCCCAGTCTTTGGAGATTTTACCAACCGAGTAAAAAGTCACACGGTTCTTACTGGCATTTTTGGGGTACTGAAGAAGAAGTCAATTGGCGTAATAATTACAATTTGTGGATGACCTTTATTAATGAGTATAAAAATAGGGGAGGTCGTGTAACTGCCGGATCTGATTCCGGATTTATTTTTCAGTTATATGGATTTGCTTATATCCGAGAATTAGAATTATTGCGTGAAGCGGGCTTTCATCCTTTGGAAGTGATCAGGGCAGCTACATTAAATGGCGCTGAAGCTTTAGGGATGGATGAAGAGATCGGAAGTATAGAAGTTGGTAAAAAAGCTGATATTCTAATTGTAGAAGAAAATCCCCTGCAAAATTTGAAAGTACTGTATGGTACAGGTGCCATAAAACTTACAGATGACAACGAGGTAATACGCGCTGGTGGAGTAAAATATACTATCAAAGATGGCATTGTGTACGATGCCAAGCAACTACTTGCAGATGTAAAAAGAATGGTTGATGAAGTTAAAGCAGAAGAGGAGTATGAAATTTTACAACCGGGTATTAAAAAAGTCATTAAGCCTTAAGATTAAAAGAAAACCTGCAGGGTTGAAAACAGGATAAAATAAGTCAAATGGCTTGTTGATCGGACGAATATTTGAATTAAAAAATTGAATTGTAAATGCCTAATAGAAACTTTCTAATTATAATTTTTATAGTTGTAATGGCCAGATCACTTCCAAGTCAGAACACTTCAAATGAAACAGAAAAAGATACAACGACAATTGAAAATTTCTTTGACACTGAAGTTTTAGCTGATGAAGGACTATTTGATATATATGAGGATAATGACAAATTGTATTTTGCAATTTCAGAAAATATCCTGAAGACTGATATGTTATTGGTTACCAGGATTGCGGAGATTCCTTCTAATCTTAGTGCATATATGAATGCAGGCTCGAAAGTTGGCGAGCAAGTGGTGCAATGGCATAAAAAAAAGGACAAAATATTACTCAGAACGAAATCATATGCAAATACATCTGATGATAACGATCCAATCCATCTGTCCGTTGAGCGCAATAATTTTGAGCCCATTATAGCTGCTTTTGACATAGAAACACTAAGTGCAGATTCGTCTAAAGTACTTATTGATGTAACCTCATTATTTACAGATGATACCAAAGCCTTATCAGGATTAGGATCGAAGGTCCGTAAAGATTATAATGTGAAGTCTCTTGATAAAAGCCGCTCAATGATTGAGTCTGCTCGAAGTTATCCTATAAATATTGAGGTCAAACATATAATGACATACAATGTTGGAGATCCACCAACACAAAGTAAAACTGAGACATTGAGTATGCTCATGAATCAGTCTTTAATCCTGCTTCCTCGCGAACCAATGACGCCCAGATTGTATGATGAAAGAGTGGGCTGGTTTACTGTCAGGCAATATGATTATAGTTCTGATGCATTAAAATCTGACCAGAAGAGATATATCAGAAGATGGAGATTAGAGCCTAAAGATCCGGCGGCATATAGCCGAGGAGAGTTGGTTGATCCCATCAAACCCATTATATATTATCTTGATCCGGCGACCCCATTGAAATGGAGAAAATATTTTAGGCAGGGTATCGAAGATTGGAATGAATGCTTTGCGACTGCGGGATTTAAAAATGCCATTATTGCAAAAGATGCACCAAGTGTAGAGGAAGATCCTGAGTTTAGTCCTGAAGACGCCCGATACAGTGTTGTCAGATATGTGGCTTCTACGACAAGAAATGCTGTTGGTCCAAGTGTCTCAGATCCACGAACAGGGGAAATTATAGAAAGTGATATTATCTGGTACCACAATCATCTTCGCTCCTATCGCAACAGGTATTTATTAGAGACAGGAGCTGCCAATCCTAAAGCAAGAACGCTAGATACTCCTGAAGAAGAAATAGGTGAAATGATGCGTCGTGT
>JAJCYJ010000621.1 GCA_029262975.1 Saprospiraceae bacterium | reverse complement strand
GAACACACCATATTTCACTCCTTCGCCAATTGCATTTCCTGATACAGCATAAATATCTTTAGAGCCATTTTTTACTTCGCTATATATTCCATATTTAATACCAGTTCCTAAATGAAGATTTACAAAATGTCCGGCTATTGTTTCTGTTGTTGCTGTAGATTCAACCCTGGCACTCGTACCTATATATCCGGCTTCAACCTTTGCTGCTATTCCGGTACCCGGATTGTTTTCAGAATTTAAATCAACTGCAATTATATCCAGACCCCCTACTTGAGGAGCGTTGACAAGGACTACTTCAATGACGGAAGTTGTATTACCCTGGATATCCACTTGAGTACTTTGTGCTATGCCGATACCTGGCAAAAGAAGCACAGAGAAGTATTCGATGATCCTATGTCTGATTTTCATTGTACATGAATTTTATTGATTTAAAATATTACAATTTATTAGTGATGAAGGTCTTTGCTGACGGAATCAAACAAGCCTTTCTCAAAAGCTACCCTTACCATCCCTGCCGTATTTTTCACTTCCATTTTTTCCTGCAAATTTTTTCTATGAGAAATAACAGTATGGGTACTGATGAAGAGTTTTAAAGCAATCTCCTTAGCGGTAAGTTCGTGCGCTATCCAGTGCAATATTTCGTGCTCTCGATTAGTAAGATTGACCATGGCAGAAATGATTTAGTAAATAATAAACCAAAGCTAAATCAGGGCGCCGCTATCCATTTGCTCTTATGAGACATCCTTTTCCTCATTTGAGACATATCATATAACACACTGATAATCTATTAGTTATGAAGCTATTGCATTTTGAAGAAGTCTTCTTACCTTAGTATACCCTGTTATGACTTGACAATTAGAGAAGATAATGACTGGACAAACACAATTATTCATTTTCTACACTTTGTATTTCCGGCCACTTCGCCATGCATACGGTGCCGGTTTATTTATCTTTAGAAGATTGATCAATGTATAATAAGATAGTCTACAAAATTTGCATTGTCCTTTTTTTGATTTGTTCGATCCAGTCTTTCAATTATTCACAGAGTATAAATTTTGACAGCCTCTATGCCCTATTGGACACTTCCAGCAATATCAACAGAACAATTGATCTTCACATTAAGATTGGCGTTTATAAAAAGTTTTCGGATGAAAAGACAGCCTTTTATCATATTGATCGTGCCATAGTCTTATGTGATTCCACGAAAAATATTGAAAAGAAGATTGATGCGCAATACTATAAATCAACCATTTTTGGTGCTTTTGGCAAGTACGTGGAAAGTGCGGAATATTTAGTCGGTGCTGAGGCATATCTCGATAAGATGAAAGATCAGGTCAGCCCTGAATTTTTCAAAGAAAAGAAATTATGGTATGCGCAAAGCAAATCATTTGCTTATATCTATGCCAATAAAATAAACGAAGCCATTGCTATAAGATATCAAGTTCTGGATTTGATACCACAAGTATACACTCCGGGCTCATATGATTATCATCTGGAAATGGGTTTAGCATATAATGGATTGGGCAGAATCTATATCGATCGTGAAGACAGTCTCGCAGTGACATATTTAAAAGAATCTATAAAATCATTTAGAGAAATTTCATATCATCCATCGTACATCTTTGCTGATTATTTGAATTTAGTTCAAGCTCATCTAAATTTGAATAGTGAGTTCGATTTGATCAATGGATATATAGATACAGCACTGCAAGTAATAGGAAGTCAAGGATCGCCTATTGAATATGCTGATGTTTACAGATACAAATGTATTCTACACAGCAATTATGGATTCTATTCGGAGGGGATTAAATATTGTCAGCTTGCACTGGATAAATGGAGCAATGACGTCGATACACTCACTCTTTCAAACTTATATCATGGGTTAGGCAATTGTTATGTCAACTCAGGAAATGCGGAATTGGCAGTTGTCCCACTTTTGAAAAGTCTAAAATTTGCAGCACAAATTGAGGGTGTAGATCAGATTACAAAAGTTACTTGTCTGTTAGCTGAAGCTATGCATAAATCCGGGGACTATTCAAATGCATCGAAATACAGTCAAGAATGTGTTGGGTTTCTAAAACAAGAAGTTGCTACGATTTCTAAAAAGGGATTTGCAGAGGCTGAAGCAAAATTTCAAACAAGTCAAAAAGAGGCAGAAATTGCACGCCAAGAATTATTAATAGCTAACCAGAATAATGCCCGAAGACTTTTAATAGGCGGATCTGTTCTGGGCCTTGGGCTTCTCGGCGCATTATTCTTTGGTTTTTATCAGCGTACAAAGCGCAAACGACAGCAAACAGAATTAGCTCTTTCGTTAGAACACAAGCGTGCTGAAGATCTTGAAGAATTAAGTCTTGTAAAGACAAAATTATTTAATAATGTATCTCATGAATTGCGAACGCCACTCACATTAGTAATTGCACCGTTAAAAGAGGTGGCGAGGAAAGTAAAAAATGTTCATATCAAAAATGAAATTGAATTAGCGCTCAAGAATAGTCTTAAGTTATTGAATTTAACTAATGAAATCCTAGATCTCTCCAAACTTGATGCCGGAAAATTAGAACTCGTGTTCACACAGGTTCATCTCGTAGAATTTTTAAAACGCGTTTACTTTTCTTTTTCTTCATTAGCTGAAAGCCGGCAGATTCAGTTAAATCTTTTGTGCCAACTGTCAGATCATACTGTCATTAAAACAGACATTGGAAAAATTGAAAAAATTTTAAATAATTTAATTTCCAACGCAATCAAGTTTTCTGCTATTGGAGGCAGCGTAAATTTAGCCATGGATGAAGAAGCATTGGACAGAAATCGATTGATATTTTCAATTTCCGACGAAGGGTCTGGAATTCCACCAGAAGAAATAAAACTCATTTTTAACCGTTACTATCAGTCTTCTACTTCTTCTCAAGCATCAGGTACAGGCATTGGACTTTCATTGGTTAAAGAATTGGCAGAACTCCTGAAAGGATCGGTCACCGCTCAAAGCACACTCGGAGAAGGTTCTGTCTTCAAAGTGAATATACCTGTCGAGGTTTCAAAAAAGGTACTTGAAGAAGAATTCATTTCTTTGGACAAATTTGTAACAAAATCTTTTAAGCCAATTCTTATAAATGGGCAAAGGCCAAGAATCCTAATTGTAGAGGACAATTTAGACATGGCTAAATATCTTGAGCGTTTATTTCAAAAAAATTATAATTGTCATATTGCGTATAATGGGAAGCAGGCGCTTGATATGATTAAGAAATCACAATTTGACCTCATCTCCTCAGACATTATGATGCCGGAAATGGATGGGTTCGAATTCAGGGCACTAGTTAGTGAAGATTTGCACCATAAGACAACCCCATTTATCATGCTCACCGCAAGAGCCCTTCCAGAAGATAAACTAAAAGGGTTGCATCTGGGAATTGATGATTATATCACCAAGCCATTTAGTACCGAGGAAATTAAAGCTCGTTTTCACAATCTTTTAAAAAACAGAATCGAACGTCTGCAGAGTCTTTCTGAAGAAGAGGAGGACATTTCTGTGGACAAGGAATTTGTAATTCGCGCTCAGCAAGTTGTTATAGATCACATTGACGAATATAAATTTACAGTCAACGAGTTGGCGACTTACCTGTTGTATAGCAGGAGACAACTGAACAGGATATTGAAAAGACTGACAGGACTGACCCCAGTTGAGTTTATCTTAGAGATCCGTCTGCAAAAGGCATATAGATTGATTCAAGAGCGAAAGTATAATACGATCAATGAAGTGCGTTATGAAATCGGTATTGAAAGTATCTCCTATTTCTCAACTAAGTTCAAAGAGAGATTTGGTATAAACCCAAGTGAGGTGGTTAGCTTGTGATGGAGCGAAAAATCATTATCTATCTCACCACTACAATTGTCTTAATAACCTTTTCAGCTCCGACACGAAACACGCACAAATATTGACCATCCACAAAGTGTGCTCCGGCCAGTGAAATTTGATAGGTGCCGATATTAAGGGTTCTCTTTAGTGGTTTCCCGATTAATATTCCGTCTATTGTATATACAGATAATTCAACTTCGCTGGCATTAGGAAGAGAGAGATCAAAAAAAGTATCGCCACTGAAAGGATTTGGGTAATTCTGGCTTATTGTGAAGCTGCCGGAAGCATCTCGAGATTCAGCTAAAGTGATTGATTCACTCGGTGTGATGCCAGCAGTCCAAAAACCCAGATGTCCAATTATACTATCTGAGCTTGTTTTTCCAATTATTGGTTGCCCTATGCTGACATGAACAAGCATTTCCTGGTTAGCACTTGTGCCACCACCATTACTGATGACGGATTTTGTAAGCTGCGATTGCCCTGTTATGTCCGTAACAACAATAAGAATAATTATAATTATGCCACTCAGGATTTTTATCATGTTCCGATCATAATTATAAAATTAATGGTTTTCTTTTTCAAGCGGTTCTTCCAATTTCAATTGAAGTACTTTAAAATTTTCTGAACCTTTTCTAATCCCCTTTACCTCCCAGTCAAATTCATAATTCCCTTCTCCTTCTAAAAGTTCCTGTACACGAAATCCCGAGGATCCTTTCTTGATGACAGCGATACCTTTTGATTTTGCAGATAGCGGGGTGATCATAACTGTGATTCGATCGTCGCTGATTATAGACGCAAATGACTCTGGGAAGTCGATGGCTGCTCGTCCATTTTCCAATCGTGATGTTCCCCTGAGATAGGTGCCTGCTTCCGGGCCTTGTAAGTAAGAATGTCGTATTTGTATATTCGATTTTGTAGGGTGATCCACTATGGCATCCACCTGGTCGGCGAAGACTCTTCCATTACCATCACTATCTACATAAATACCGGCTTGTGTCGTACCATCAGCATCTTTTACGGCGAGGAAACCATGGTTTGGTTCACCTCCTAAAAAGGAAAGTGCAATATTTGCATTTCCATTCGCCCCATCAGTAAACGCCACCCCTGTATTACTCGTGCCCACATACATGCCTGCTTTTGAATCACCTGATTCATCGTCAATGGTCAGAAAACCCTTATTTGAATTACTTGAAAGACTGGACAATTTGATATTTGTATTTCCATTAAACCCATAGGATCCTATAAATCCGGATTCATCACTTAGACGGATCATGCGGGCCACCGGAGCATTTTCATCCTTTTGGAGCGTGACACTATTGCCATCATAGGCAATTCCGCCATTTTGCTCCTGCCAAAACTGACTAGCGGCTTGAGGCACATTTGCTGAAATTGTAATTGTATTCTGATTGTTATTAGAGATTACTTCGATATTTTGACCAGCGATTATATCCACGTTTCCGCCATCATTTGATACGCCACTGATGCTGCTGATGACATCAGGAACAAGGTCTTCAACAGATACAGAACTTGAGCCGCCGTTATCTACAGACGAGATGGTAATTGAATGATCAGAAGGGTCTGGAGAAATTACAATATTTGAACCCGGTAATAAAGTTATTTCACCGCCATCATTTGTAATACCATTAATCCCGGAAAGAATAGTAGGAGCGATTTTCTCCAATGTCACAGACCTATCTTTAATTTTATGGGTCGTGATCGCATCGTCTTCTACAGACTTTGCAATTACACTATATGGTGACGAAGTCAATTCGATTCTTGGAGACATCTCAGGGTCTGTCTCAACCGAAATACCCAAATAATATACCTCATCAAAACATAGATCCAAAGGGGTGTGGATACCTAGTATCGTACTGAATATTCCAGAAGAGACGTCAATATCAAAATGATTTTCGGTCCATAAAGGCGATCCTCCGGTAGGTACATTATATAATTGGAATGTCAGGTCATACTGATCATTGGCAAGAACATGATCCTCCGTGTCTGTTAAAAGCCCCTGGATACTCATTGTCATTGGGAGTTGAGATTGGCGTATGGTTATATCATAAGATTCCATGGCTGCACATCCATTTGCATCGGTGACAGTCAGGTCATAATTGCCTTCATTTAAACCATTTATTTCATAGCTATCTGATCGTCCATTGGACCAATCCAGGGTATAAGGAGGCGTTCCTCCAGAGACTTCAACCAGGATCATACCATCCTCTGCATACTTGCAACTGACTGCCATCAGATTGATTAAATCTATTGACAGAGGACTTGACGCTGCGTTTTCGATAGTTATATCCTCAAAAATTACCTGGCAACTTTCGTCGCTAATCGTCACATTATAAGTTCCGATGGATAGATTATCTGGGTTGGCTATATTGCCTATGTTGGTTGGGCCTGACCAAGTATATAAGACGGTGCCCGATGCACCTTGCGTAGATATGGAGATGGCACCACTATTAGCATTTCCACAGGTAACATGATTGATCATGGCTCCTGCTACAAGTGTACATCCCTTTTCCTGATTGGACAGCACCATATTGTCCACACCCTCACCGATTACCTTAATCAGACCGATATCCGGCGCATAGATCAATGAAGTTTCGGAAACTGGGTCAGTAAAAGACATACAATTTTCAAAAGTTCCAGCAGGAACTGTTACTTGTCCAATTGACTCTATGAGTACCTCTTCACCATTAATCATATAGGTGCCAGGATCGGGAAAACTGTGGTATCCGATGGGACTATTCTGAGTCTCACTAAAGTAGAAAGCTACCTGATTCAGTTCCGTGTCCGAATGAAATAAAACAGGTCCTATAACATCCTGTATTTGCCCGGCAGAGTCAGGTAGAAAAGAATTTAAATCATAATATATCACACCTTCATAAACAAAGGAATCAATAATTTCCATAGTCATTTCACCTGTGGCTGCACCTTCTGCATCATATAAGTCATACGTCCAGGAATTACCGACAACTAGTGGAAAATAATCAGGTTCATTCTCGGACATATACTTGTCGTATCCAACGACCACTTTATCATTTACAAATTCATCATCGTCATCATCATAAAAAGGGGAAGAACATCTGCAAAATTTATTTCTGTATAAGAAGATAAACCGTGATTGACAAGGCGGAAGGTTTTCACAACTACAATAGGTCTTTCCATTTTCTCTTTGAGCAATTTCTCCCGAACATTGATCGTCTTCATACTGACACCTGGCGCCCCATTTACCTTCATCACAAGCACATGTACAACGATTTAATGCCGAGTTCCACACTACCTCCCCTCCCCAGCAAGCAATGATCTCGCTATTGTTTTCACAAATTTCCTTACCCAGGGCATTTCCATCAAAACAGCCACTAATCAAAATGACGTAACAACTTAGGATAAAAAAGAAAATCGCTGTAGTGAAAATTCTAAACTTCATATTTGTAGATTCAGAAAATTGAAAAATAGAGGCAATTCCAAATTAGAAACAGTTGAGTGAGATCATTTGACTTTGATTAAAATAATGAGAAACTCTTATAAATTCCTTAATCCTTATAATCAAAATATTTATGTTACACATAATGAATTTTATAATTTCAATCGATCCTTGATTGATCTGCCTAATTAAAAGCAATTGCTCTATCATTGATTAGTGGGGTGGATAAAATATTATACTCATTACACTGAGCGATCGTATGGGGGAGGAAATCTTTCTTTCGACGAATCTTTATTGGCTGACACGAATTCACTCAGGCTTTTCCAATCTACTAATTAAGTATTTTTTGTCGAATATGTCAATAGCTTGGGGAGTATTAGCTATGACCGTGTACTGTATATATTCACGGATTCAGCACGCAATACCGAAGACGAAAACTGTGCAAGGAAGAAGTCCTCTTGTTGAATTCAAAAATTTTTTTTCAAAATTTTCAGCTTTATATGGACCACTGATATTAATGATTCGGAAAACGAGAGTTCTTCAGAATCATTTACTCTCTGTTCTTCAGAAGAAACAACTATTTATAAATTTTTGACCCTCAGGTGGGAGCGAATGGCCCATTTTACATTTAAAAGATTAACGTCCCCAAAAACTACCAAAAAGGGTAATAAATGGAAAGGATCCTTTGCCCAACTTTGGAAAAAAAATGATGAACCCTCTAAGTACAATTTGCTTCGTACTCTCTCTACTAGTCGCGATGTTCTTTTTCCAACCTCATGCTTTTGCCCAAATACCACTTGTAGATATAGAAGGTAATACAAAAATCAGGGGCAATGTTGACCTGGCACATACAGATGATACGACCACTATTCATATAGGTTTAAATGCAGGAATAATTACTGATTTTTCGTCAAATAGACATAATACTTTTGTCGGATCTTTTGCTGGCTATAATAATACAACAGGAAATTTGAATTCCTTCTTTGGTCAAAAAGCTGGTGAACAAGATACTTCCGGAAGTGCAAATTCTTTCTTTGGGCAAAATGCTGGTCGCCGGAATCAGGGCGACAATAATTCATTTTTTGGACAAGATGCAGGTTCCAATAATTCTTTAGGCCATAGAAACTCCTTCTTTGGACAAGACGCTGGGTCCAGTAATGGTTTCGGAAGTGAAAACTCATTCTTCGGTCAAAGTGCCGGACAAAGCAATACTGGGAGTTTAAACTCATTCTTTGGCTATGCAGCAGGTCTTAGCAACACTAATGGATATAGGAATTCTTTTTTTGGAAGAGTTTCAGGAGTTAATAATACAACAGGGGTTAGAAATTCTTTCTTTGGAGACAACTCCGGGTTTTCAACCACAACTGGGTCTTCAAATTCTTTTTTTGGACAAGATGCGGGTAACAATAATGAAACAGGAAATCAAAATTCTTTCTTTGGTCAATATGCAGGCTATTACTTCGAAAAAGGAGCAGGTAATACCTTCCTCGGATATGGCTCGGGAATTGACTTTTTAGTCGATTCACTTGACTATGCTATCGCTATAGGATATCAGTCTATAGTCGATTGCAATAATTGCGCAGTGATTGGTGGCACTGGTGCCTCAGCAGTGAAAGTGGGTATTGGTTTGAGGCGACCCCAACAAAATTTACATGTCCACGAAGGACAGTTCGAAGATAATTATGTTCAAATTACTAATGCAGCGACTCCAGGTATGGGTCTCTTGGTGGGTGTCCAAAATGATGGTCAGGGAAGTATAAAACATTTAAATGCTGCAGATATCATATTTGGCACAGGGAATGGTGATATACTGATCATGAAAGATAATGGCAGGATAGGAATAGGTACCTTAAATCCCACACAAAAACATCACCTCCATGAAGACGCAGCAAGTACACAGAATCTTATGAAAATTACGAACGTAGCCACCGGAAGCACAAATACTGATGGTCTCGATGTCGGTATCCATACCGATGGAAGTGGTAGGCTTTTTTTACAAGAGAATCTGGATTTAGCATTCGGTACTAATGGCCAAATAAGAGCTACAATAAAAAACTCAGGAAAATTTGGAATAGGCACTTCTGGTCCAACTCAAAAACTTCACATCCACGAAGATGCAGCAAGTACCCAGAACCTTCTTAAAATAACGAATGCTGCTACGGGAGTCACTAATTTAGACGGACTTGATGTGGGCGTTCATACTGATGGTAGCGGTAGACTTTATTTGCAGGAAGATCTGGATTTGGAATTTGGTACGAACGGTCTTAGAAGAGTCTCAATTAAAAATACCGGTGAATTCGGAATAGGAACTTCTGATCCCCTACAAAAGCTACACCTTCATGAAAATGCAGGAGGGTCTGGAAGTTTTTTACGGATAACCAATGCCCTTACAGGAAGTACAGCTACGGATGGGTTGGATGTAGGTCTTAGCGCCGATGGCAGTGCCAGCATTAGCTTATTAGAAAACAAAGATTTAAAATTAGCAACCCATGATATTACCCGGGCGACCATAAAAAATAACGGAGATATCGGGATTGGCATTTCAACCCCTGTTCAAAAAGTACATATCCATGAAAGTCTCACTGCTACAAGAAATTTTCTGAGAATGACAAATGATATAACGGGTAGTACCTCATCTGATGGGTTGGATCTGGGTATAGAAAGTAATGGAGATGCAATTCTATGGATGAAAGAAAACAAAAACCTGAAATTAGCGACGAATAACTCAGTAAAACTCATGATACTTAACAATGGGAATATAGGCATCGGCGAGAATAATCCCAATGTGGCCCTTGATGTAAATGGAAGTATTGAATACACGGGCAACCTCACCAAAGTCTCAGACATGAGACTCAAAGAAAACATCGAAAAGATCCCACATGCCCTGGATAAAATATTAGAATTGAGCGGATTCACCTATAACCTGATTGGTGATGAAGAAAGGACTTCAGGCGTTTCAGCCCAGGACGTCCAAAAAATTCTCCCAGAAGCGGTGGGCAAGATTAATAAAGAATACCTGGGAGTGGATTATACCCAACTTACCCCACTGCTGATTGAGGCGATTAAAGAGTTGAACCAGATAGTTATACAGCAAAAAGAAGAAATAAAAGCGCTCAAACGCATTCTAATACCTGGGACTCAAGGAAGCAACGCAGAATGAGTTGTCCTTAATTTTTTAAAATTATCTTAGACCACAAAGAGATTTTTAACACATGTTATTTATTGTCCTCTTTATAATTTCTTTTTTTCAAGCCCAGCCTCTTTCAGAAGCAGATAGTTTGCTACAGGCCGCTGCCAACACCCAGGACGATACTTCCAAAATTGTCCTGATTTCTTTTGCCTCTTCTAAACTGCTTTATTCTAATCCTGAAAAAGCCGACAGCCTAAATATGATCACCCTGGCCCGAAGCAGAGAATTGGGTTTTATTAAAGGCATCGAATATGGTCTCACTAATCTTTCCAGTGTGCGAATTGTACAAGGAGATTATAAGAAGGCAA
>JAJCYJ010000620.1 GCA_029262975.1 Saprospiraceae bacterium | reverse complement strand
CAAATTGTGGCACCTTTTTCTGCAAATCTTTAATCACCGACTTTCGATCCATGTGTCCTTTTAAAGGGATCCCCATAGAACTGCGGACCGACTTGTAGGTTGAGTACCACCATTCGTCATCTTCATTTTCTAAAAATCTGTTTTCAATTTGAAATTTTGAGCACTTAAGATCAGGAAGTATATCTTGGTGGTTATAAATATGGTGATGGCGAACGTGATGGTTTTACAGTTGGCTTAAATATGGCTGACAAAATTTCATTAGGAGGTCTTGGTTCTTCAGGTGGGTCACTGGATAAAATTGGTGAACATCGCTTTCTCTATAATCGTTCGCCGTCAGTAAAAATTTCATTTCAGTTCAATAATAGTATGGTGACATCCGTCACAGTGGAAGATCCAGATTTGACGGTGGTGGCTCATAAAATTTGAATTATCAGGGATAAGTGAATTGAGCATACTTTGCACTATTAATTCTAATTGAAGTAAATACATTATGACTGCGCATTTTTATTAGAATTGATTGTGCAATATATCTTTTGGACCGATTCTACCTCAAATCAATTCAGAATATTGGAATTACCATTTAATTTAGTTGGCAAATCAGGCTAGATGAGTTTTTAGAATCGAGAGCAGTTTTTCTTTTTTGCGTAATGATACGGGTATTACATGTCCTGCAGTCAGATGAAGTTCGTTAGCCAGTCGATCATAACTTTTCAGATGAGCAATATTAAATAAATATGAATGATGTGCTCTGACAAAACCGAGTCCATTTAATAGCTCCTCGTATCGTTTAAGGTTTTTGGAGGTATATATATTTTTTTCAGTTGTAATTATCCTGCAATATGAACCATCTGCCTCGAAGTATAAAATATTTGAAAGTAGTACAGAGTGTACAATATCCTTGTTAGATATTATCATCTTACGAGAGGCGCTTGCGCTTGGGTTTAGGTTATCTTTTAAGACCTGGAGTTGAAGACTATCTCTTTTGAGTGAATGATAATAAGCTGCTTTTTTAACTGCTTTGATAAGTTCATCACTATCTACGGGTTTTAGTAGATAGGCAATTGCACTAAAGTCAAATGCCCGGATAGCATATTCGTTATAAGCTGTTATAAAGATGACCTGGAAATCCTCGTATCCCACAGAATTTAAAACATCCAGACCTGTTCCACCTTTAATTTTAATATCAAGGAAGACAATATCTGGTTTATGACCATCGATTAGTTCGATGGCTTTATTAACCGATTCACCCGTACCTACTATACTAATCTCTTGGCAGTGAGTATCTAACATTATGCTCAGTCCATTGATTATATTGATTTCGTCATCTATAATTATCGCTCGCATATTCTAATTAATTCATTAAGGGTAGTGTTATTTCCACTTGTGTGCCTCTGTGATGGGCATCAGAAAAAGTCAGCGAAAGATTTCTTTCTAATGTCTTTCCAAGGTATTCTAGTCTGTCTTTGATTATATTCAGAGCCATAGACTCTTTATGTAGTACAGGAATTTTAGTTGCTTTCCTGCCTACTCCATTATCTATTACAGAAACAAGCAAATTATTTGCTGATTCTCTGATCACTAATTTTACGTTTCCTCCTTCCATAGCGTGAATGCGGCCATGTTCTATAGCATTTTCTAAGATTGGCTGAAGTATCATTGGCGGCACTTCGATATCAGAAGGGTGATCCTTTATATCCACCTTAATGTCATAATTAAAAGTTCCATTATACCTCATTTTTTGGAGAATAAGATAATTTTCCAATGTTTCTATTTCTTCCTCGAGCGTTATCATATCGCATTGGCTTTGGGTCAATATTTGCCTCATTAGTTTTGCGAATTTGGATAAGTATTGGGCTGCTTTTTCACTGCTACCCTTGTCTAATAAAAATGTCTGAATAGATCCCAGCATATTGAAAATGAAATGAGGATTCATTTGACTCCGAAATAATCTCTGTTGAATATTATTTCTTATTTGTTCTGTCTTCAGCACCTTCTGCCGGAAGAAGAATATAATTGCAATGACCGAGGTTATTAATATTATTAATCCGGCAATCATCAGATATTTAATTTGATTTTGACGTGCCGAGACTGCTTTTAATTCGGCTATTTTCTTTTCCTGGTTGGCCAGGTCTGACTCATTTATCAGCATTGCAATCTGTCGTTGATTTTTATAATTTTGAAGGCTGTCGGTCAGTTGATGAAAAGACGTTATAAAATAAAAAGCATCTTCATAATTTTTGTTATGCTTATATGCCTCAGAAAGTGACTTATGAGATAGTCTTATGTTCTCCTTATTATTTGGCGTTAAGAATTCTATTTTTTTTAATTCAAAAATTGCCTCTTTTGTACGTCCTTCTTTCAGGAGCCACTTACCATAATTCAAATTGCTCCAGGCATCATGTTCTATGCTTTTCGCCTTAGTGGCTACTATTCGCATCTTTTCGACATATACTGATGAAGAATCTTTATTCCCTTCTTTTTGAAACACTTCTGCTGTTGTGAGATAAATATGGGAAGTAAGCCTGGGATCATTTTCTTTTTTAACATGGGGAATAAGAAATGCTTGGCTACATCTATCTTTTGCCTGACTATAATTATTTCTATTTTTATAAAATATGGCAGAGTTTAAGAGCGCTATGGCCTCAAATACTGGCTCCTCTGAACTTTTGCTTAATGAGAGCATGTCATTAAAATACCTTATGGCTTTTTCTTGGTAGAGAATATTGTTGGGTTGTTCTTCAAGGATTTTTGCAATAATTACACTTATTATCTGAAAGGCATGAAGTCTGGCTTTTACATTATCACAATTGGAGGCCTCTTGTTCTGCTAGTTGCGCATAATCTAAAGCATTTTTAAGCAATCCTAACTGTTCATAATTGGTACTGATCCGTTTCAGCGATATGGTATTGAGATGGCAATATTGTTGACTCGTCAATTCACCTTTAGCGTTTTCAATCTCCACTAATAAATTTCTATAATAAAAAATCGCCCCCTCATGATCTCCCAAATACTGTTTTTTACGACCTTTTTTCCATTTTGACATGAGGGCAGCGTTTATATCTCCCAGAACCGAGTATTCTTGAATTGCCTGATTAATAATCGGGTAGTATACCGATGTATCTTCATTTACATTTAATTCGGCTAACCATTCATTACTTTTTGCGCGATACTTGCTCGTGTTTTGATCAACCGTTGTTTCTTTGATCTGGTTGATAATTAGTTTTAGAGAGTCATCTTTATAAGTCATAAAGTATTCATGACCCTGAGCCTGGAGCGAATCAAGCAAGTCGGACGATTCATCTTTACTTTGAGCATACATTGCAAATGTCATTGTTACATACAGTAATCCAAGAATATTATGGAGATTTTTCATTTTGACATTTTATGTAAAGTATAAATGTATCTATTTGAATTTTAATGGTCTTTGCAATTATAGGTCTTGACCTAGCACTTATAAAGCAAATCACCCTCAAGAGCTTTTTCGACCATTAAGTGATCTTCTTTATGGCTTTGAAATTGGTTAATAGAGAATCTTCGTCTTGTTATATTATCACAAATACGACCATTAATTCGCAACACTTTTTATGTTTTTGCGTCGCTTATCAACTAGGACTATTCATTTATCAATTGAATCTGATATTGTTGATTAGGATTTCTAATATCGCACATGATAACTACACGTCTTGTCGTAAATGTTTTTACCGGGGTGATAAATTTTTGAATAATCAAATAATCAATAAAATGAAATACGTACTCTTTACACTATTTTTGATATTTCCTTTTCTAATGAAGGCTCAAAGTCTGTATGTCCTGGATACCGATAAGGCGATTAGTATTGGGCCCGAGGTTAATGTTTTTGAAGACTTTAAGACGCTTGGACTTGCCGGGGGAATGTCAATAAAAGGAAGAACCGATGTATATTTAAAAGTTTCAAACGGATCATTTGATGATAGTGATTTTTCCCGGCTTCAATTTACATTAGGGGTTGATTACTTTTTATTAAAGCAAAAATCCGGAGCTTCCTTTTCATGGTCTTTTGGGGGTTCATTTGCACCCTACAAAATAAATTCTGACGAATTAAAAGAAATTGGTGCCTCCTTGACAGGAAGTGAGATTACATTGGGCACAGACTTTTATAAATCAATTAATTTATCGGCCCTTCGCATTATTCCGAGACTTGGTATCGGATATAATACAAATAAACTCACTGCTAAATTTGGTAGCGATAAAGAAACCGACACTGATTCAAGAGTCCTCTTTGCTGGGGGCATTGATTTTGATATAAGTGCGGGTAGTAATAGAATAGTAATAGGTCCAGAGGTTTTGTTCAGCGAGGGCTATCAGGGTTTCGGTATTTCATTACGTTATGTTTTAGTTAAGTAAAAAGTCAAGAAGTTAAATAAAAATAAAAAGCTCCTTTTTGCTCAAATAAATTAGGGTATAGTTGAAACGGAACTGCGCACTGCATCGTTTTTATGGGTAAAATATAGACGATGAAGTACCTTTCAATTTTTATAAAGGCAATCATAATTATGACAGCGCTTCTTTTAATTGGCTGCAGTAATAATGATTGTGAGGCAATCCTTAAAGATAATTGTGTCTGTACTGCGCAATATGAACCTGTGTGTGGTTGTGACAATGTCACTTATGGAAATGCATGTGAAGCACAATGTCATATGATCACTGATTTTAGACCAGGAGAATGCAATTAACTTTGAATATATGTGGTCTTTGGATATATAGATATAATTTTTAATTGACTAAGTCTCCCGACTGATTTAAGTTGCTTGTTGAATCATAGATTTCCGGGAAAACTTCTTTCGCCTTATGGATGTTCGGAATCATGGCAGATGCGAATGGATCAATTTAGGCTCTTTATTTATTAAGCACACCAGGGATTCTTCCAGTTTGTATGAGCGCATAATCAGTGATGTAGGATAATTTAAAACTTGGTAATAATGGCATTTCATATTTATCGGTTAGATAATTAATGGCTAGTAATTCTTCGGTTAAAGGATAAAATGTATTTTTATAAAAAACGAAGAATTATGGACTTTATCATTAGTGTACTTATCAGTGCGCTGGCTTTTTTTGTAGGCGCCCAGCTGCTAAGTGGTGTAACCGTCAAAAATTTTGGTTACGCGATTATCGTAGCCATTGTAGTGGCCGTACTAAATATTACCTTGGGTATAGGACTAAAGATTGTAAGTCTGGGGTTATTGTCAATAGGAATATTCACACTCCTTCTTGATGCTATTTTAATACTTGTAGCAGATTGGTTCTTAGATGGTTTTAAGGTCAAGAATTTTTGGTGGGCGCTTATACTGGCAGCAATAGTGGCAATTATCGATGGTGTAGTGGGATCACTATTCTAATTATTGATACGATAAAAGAATATTCGGACTTTATGCTCTGTTCAATTTTTAAGATTAAAACCTGGGGTTAACAATATTGTTATTCTTGGATCCGAATTGGAAATTAAAACCTACATAGGTAAAATAGGAATAGTCAGTATCCAATTGGCGATTTTGCAATATAATATCCTGGGCGGAAACCTCCGCTTTCGAAATATTGATGCGATCTCCGACATATGATATACGTCCACCAAATTGTAATCGGAGTCCTTTCACAAGATTTAATTCAACATTAGGATTGAATGAAATGCTATATAGGTTGAGATCTTTAAAATACTGGTCAAATTCAAAGTCAAAAGAAATATCTCCCCATTGTTGTGTCTGCTCAAATTCGATATCAAAACTATGACGCCACAAGGTTTCATTTAACTTGTCAAAGACAGTAGGAGAAGTGTAATTATTATATACAATGCCAGAGGAATACATCATACTAAATCGACGTGTACTATTCTGAGAATAAGGGTAGAAATTAAATTCTATAGCC
>JAJCYJ010000619.1 GCA_029262975.1 Saprospiraceae bacterium | reverse complement strand
CATTTACAAATAGAAAGATGAGCATACATATAGATATCCCCAGGCCCATACCAAAGATGTTGATAATAGAATAGGTCTTTCCTTTTATTAGATTTCGCCATGCAATTGTCAAATAATTCTTTATCATAATCTTCTATTTATGAGAATGTGTAATGATGTTATGATTTTAAGTGTGGTATTTTAATTTGTTCTTTATCATATTAATATTTTACGATCAAATTTATTCGTTTCTGAGACTTTCAATGGGATTGATAAGAGCTGCCTTGATACTTTGTACACTTATGGTTATAAAAGCAATTAGGATCGCTCCAATGCCCGCTACCACAAAAATCCACCATTGAAAGGATATCCGATAAGCGAAGCTCTCCAACCAATTATTCATAAGATACCAGGATAAGGGCGATGCGATGACCAGAGCAATTAAAACGAGCTTGATAAAATCTTTAGATAACAACCCTACAATGCCGAACACATCATCTCCAAGAACTTTCCTGATTCCAATTTCCTTTCTCCGGTTTACAGCAGTGAGAGCGGCTAATCCCATTAGTCCGAGACAAGCGAGAAAGATGGATATTCCACCTGCCCATGATATAATGCTGCTGAATCTTTTTTCAGATCTGTAAAACCTGTTCAAATCATCATCCAGAAAACTGTATTTGAATGGATAGTCCGGAACAATACTGGTCCAGGATTGTTCCAATTTTGATAAAGCCTGGGTAGGATCACCGGCATTGATCTTTACAAAATATTTAAAAGGCGTATAATCTTCAAACTGGTGAAACATCTGAGGCTTCACCAGTTCTCTGAATGGTCGGTAATGAAAGTCTTTAACAACACCTATGACAACAGGATCATTTCCTTCATTAGAATATCCTGTGAGCACTTGACCTACCGCATCTGACAGTGTCCAACCAAAATCGGTCAACATGCTTTCATTTACAATTACAGATCGATTGGCACCATCTTGACGTTCCACTTCAAATCCTCTTCCTGCAAGCAACGGGATATTCATCAAAGTCAAATAATCGTCATCGACATAATATTCATAGATTTGTTTTATCGATCCCATATATTCAAACCCAGATCTGCTGTATCCATTTCCTTCACCGAGTCCGATTTCAGATGCAGCTACTTGTTTTATCTCCGGAATTGAGGATAAAAGTTTTTTGAATCTTGGATATATTTCTCGACTGTCAGTCTCCTCGGCGTCGACGATAATTATATTTTCTTTTTCAAATCCCGGATTTTTTGATTGCATGAAATTAATTTGACTCAAGACCACCAATGTCGCTATCACTAATCCAGAAGACAATACAAATTGACTGGTGACCAACGTTTTAGTAAACATATTGGAACCGCCTAGCTTTATGCTGTTTCTAAAGACCTGGGTCGGTCTGAATCGAGAAAGTAAGAGGGCTGGATAACTACCGGCTAGCAGACCTGTAATGATAGTCAGGCAAACTACAATCCACCCCAGTTGTGGAAACTGGGAAAAGGAAAAAGCCAGGCTTCTATCCGATAACTGATTAAAATAGGGAAGTAGAACACTAACTAAGACCAAGGCCACTATAGTTGACAGAATACTCAACAAAATAGCTTCTGTTAAAAATTGGATTGCTAGATGCATACGCGTACTGCCCATTACCTTCCGGACACCTACTTCTTTAGCCCTGCCTGCAGAACGTCCTATAGATAAAGTAGTAAAATTGATGATTGCTATCAGTAAAACACCTGCAGCGATTAATAATAATGTCCATATATTCCTTGGATTGATTGATGGTACATCTCCGCCTGGCATACTTGCTTCAGTATGCATCTGGGTAATAGGTTGCATTTTATAAGTTACAGGGGCACCTTCACCATCCCAAAATCCGGCTTCTCTAATTTCTGCTTCTTGATTAGGATAGTATTTCCTTCTGAACTTCAATAATTCCGCGGCATTCGTCGCAAGCCCACTTCCTTTTCTAAGTTTCACAAAAACACCCAGGAATGAGGAGTTCCAGCTATTCATCCTTCTTTTACCATAGGTTGTTGATGCGAAATAGTCCATACTTCCAAGGATTTGAAAGGATCGTGATGAATTCGTAGGAATGTTTTTAGCAACTGCTGAAATTGTAAAAGACTCGAAATTCTCCTCGAACTGGATTTCGATTGTCTTACCTGTAGGATTTTCTTCTCCAAATAATTGAAATGCAATTTCTTCTGTGAGCACTACATTTTTCGGGTCAGACAATGGCTGCTCACTATCTCCATAAATAATCGGGAAATTGAACATTTCAAAAAAAGGCTGATCAACATGAGAGACTTCTATCCGACTAACTCTATCATTTACCCTGACAAAGCTTTCACCCCATGCAGACTTCCATCTTACCATTTGTTCTACGTCGGGAAAATCTGAAGCGAAACTAGTGCCCAGCGGCATAGGTAAATGAGTATCTCCCTCTACTCCTTCACCATCCAAGTCTTCTGTCCATCTGTAAACTCTATACAATTGATCTGCATCTTTATGAAATTTGTCAAAGCTGAATTCATGAATAGCATATAATGTGAACATGCAAAAACAAGCTAAGCCAATGCTCAATCCAAGAATATTGATGGCTGTTAAGCCACGTTGTTTCATGAGACTCCTGAATGCAATTTTAATATAGTTGTAGAACATGCTACGGGTTTTGATAGGTTACTGTATCACGACACAATTGTGGTTTGTTGACTTACTTGTTCATCTGCACGGACAAAACCATCCATTAATTGGAGGATTCTTGTTCCATATTGTGCGTTCTTTTCGGAATGTGTTACTTGTATGATAGTCATTCCATCATCATGAAGAGACTTGAATAATTCCATAATCATTTCTCCTTGCTTGGTGTGTAAATTTCCGGTTGGCTCGTCTGCAAGTAGCAATTTGGGTTTTCCTATTATAGCACGGGCGACACCCACTAATTGTTGCTGTCCTCCTGATAATTGACTTGGAAACAAATCTTTTTTAGCAACCATATTAAATCGGTCAAGTATATCAGCTACAATAGCCTTTCGATCTTTGCTCTTTACATTTCTGTAGAGCAAAGGAGTTTCTATGTTTTCATATACGGTCAATTCGTCAATGAGGTGATAGGCCTGGAAGACAAATCCTATATAGTGTTTGTGGATATCTGTGCGTCTTCGTTCTTTGAAGGTATGCACCGCTTCATCCAGAAAATGGTATGAACCGGAATTAGACTCATCAAGCATGCCGATAATATTCAGAAGGGTAGTCTTGCCTGATCCGCTCGGGCCCATAATTGTCACGAACTCACCCTGTTCTACATTTACAGAAACATCCTTCAGTACCCAGCTTTTTTGAAGACCGGAACGATAGAATTTTTCAATATTTTCAAGCTTTAACATATCCGTATTTATTGTTGAAGTTCTCCACTGATGCAGAACATTAAAAAATGTCAATTAAAAATCTCTTGCAGTAGACATAAAAAGGTCAGGGTCAGAAATCTGACCATTTATATTTGACAGGTGTTAGCCCGTCCCCATCTTTGTCCTTGTCGTCTTTAGAGAAAGTTACAAATACTGTTTGACCAGGTTTTCTGTAACTACTTTACCATCTAACATTCTAATTATGCGATTACCAAATTCTGCACAATACTGAGAGTGCGTTACCATTACTATGGTAGTCCCTTCTTCATTTAATTTGGTTAAAATACGCATGACTTCATCACCGTTAGAACTGTCAAGATTTCCTGTAGGTTCATCCGCTAATATCAACTTCGGGTGATTGACTATAGCACGGGCTACTGCTACGCGTTGTTGCTGTCCACCTGATAGTTGCTGTGGAAAATGATTCCTTCGATGCATAATATTCATACCTTCAAGCAATTCCTCAACCCTTACTTTTCTATCATTTGAAGGGACTTTAGTATAGAGCATCGGTAGTTCTACATTTTCAAATACGGTCAGCTCGTCGATAAGATTAAAGCTTTGAAAAACAAAACCCAAATTGTGTTTTCTAATATTCGATCGACCTCTTTCTGACAAATGTCCTATCTCATCTTCCATGAAGAAATATTCTCCGGAAGTTGGACTGTCAATCATACCAAGTACGTTCAACAATGTTGATTTTCCACATCCCGAAGGCCCCATAATTGAAACGAATTCTCCTTCTTTAATTTCCAAATTTAATTCATTCAACGCTGTAGTTTCTACCTCGTCGGTCTGATAGACTTTTACTAAATTAACTGTTCTTATCATAGCTGTAATTTTATTTTTTAAGAGTTTAAATTTGAATATTTAGTAAGTTGAATATTACCCATCGAATAGGGCGAAGTACCAATATTTTTTAATGACAAAGGCGCTCGGAATGTCGATCGCATTGTAAATAACTTAGTATTTTTCATAAAATATTTATTGTAATACCAATTCTGTATTGTCACCAAAATTTTCATAGCTCGAAGTTATTACTACTTCTCCTGGTGAAAGTCCTTCAAGTACTTCATAGGAATTAGGGTTTTGTTGTCCCACTCTAATGCTTCTACGTCTAGCAAGGTTTCCTGATGGATCAATTACGTAAATCCAATTACCACCTGTAGTCTGATAAAAGCTTCCTTTGGCTACAAGTAATGCTTGCTGTTCGGCACTTAATTGTAATTTGACAGAAACTGTCTGTCCTCTTTTAATTCCTTCGGGTGCAGAACTGGTAAAAAGCATGTCGGCCTGGAAGGTTCCATTCGTTACCTGGGGATATATTTTTTGGATATACAATTGATAAGGTTTGCCGGCAAAATTAAAGGAACCTACTTGCTGAGTGAAGATTCTAGAGATGTAGAATTCATCAATTTGTACCCTGATTTTAAAGTTGGTGAGGTCATCAACCTGTGCTATTTGACTGCCCTCGGTGATTAACTCACCTAATTCAGAATTGAGTCCGGATAGTTGCCCACCTATAGGTGCTTTTATAATCAGATTATCGAGACTTTGTCTGGCGATCACGAGGTTTCTCTGCATTAAATCAAGCGTTGTCTCCATCTGTTGACGTTGCAGTTCTGTGGATAGACTGTCTTTTACTAACGTACGGTCTAAGAGCAACTTTCTTTGGACAAGGCTGTTGTATTCGAATTTTGTCTCAGTATATTCTACCTCAGCGATGACACCCTCTTCATAAAGTTCCTTGTTTCTCTCTAATCGCTTGCCAAGAAGGTTGAGTCTGTAATCTACATCTATCGCAGTTTCCTTTAGATTAAGGCTCTGTTGCTCCATGAGCAGGGTATTACTTCTGATCTGGTTAATCTGGGAGACAATATTGGCTTCCTGATTCAAATAATTGAGTTGAAGATCAGGGTTGCTCAGACGAAGAATGCTCTCTCCGGCCCGAACCATAGTACCATCCTCTATAAATTTTTCTTCTACCCGGCCTCCTTCTATAGCACCTATCAAGACCTCTTTGATCGGAAGTACGACACCAGTAACGGGTATAAATTCCTGGAAAATTCCCTGCCGCACAGTATCGGTTAATATTCTGTCTGACTGAACATTTAATTTTGATGTTCCGGCAGTCTGATACATTTCAATCCCGAAATATGCGACCGCTGCTATGATGACAACGATCGTGGTAATTCTTTGCCACGTCCACTTTTTCTTTTTTACCTGTTTATCCATTTATGAGTTTTGATAATGAGTTCACATGTTGGTTGATGCATTCTGGTGCATATATAGTTAATATATAAGCTATAGGTATGCCAAAATATGTAAATTCCTGATTATCAGAAAGATAGGTGTTATGTGATCCTCCGGAAAATTGAATACTTGTTCAGAAATGAACGTTTAGTGTTCGATATTGAACGCTATTTTTATCTATTGCGGACGAAGGGATACTCAAGAATATTAGACTTTTGTCATCATCCTACAGCGCCTCAAAAGCCCTCGGGTTGATAGAAAAAGCACAAACGTTTAACCTTGAAAATTAAAAAAGGAATACGGAAATAATTGAGTAAATGGTTTGGCAGATTAAAACTGGACTTTTTGTGCTACACCTTATTCATCTCTTCTTTCTCCCATTTCAGTGTCTGAAAATGAACAGTTGGTCTATATAGTGTTCGAAAACGATCACTATTTCTTAGTTTAGAACCATGAAAAGAGATGGAAGGATATTAATAGTAGATGACGAGGAGGACATATCTTTTTCTTTGAAATTGTTATTGAGCCAACACTATAAAGAGGTGTCAACCGAGAATAATCCATTTCATATTCCTCGACTTTTGCGCCAAAGAAATCCGGATATTGTCCTATTGGACATGAATTTCAGCAAAGGAAGAACAGATGGAAGTGAAGGCCTGCATTGGCTTTCGAAAATCAAAGAACTAGAACCTTCTGTACAAGTCTTGATGGTCACAGCTTATAGCGATGTTCATACTGCTGTAGAAACATTAAAAGCTGGGGCAGCCGATTTTATAGAAAAGCCCTGGCGCAATGAAAAATTACTGGCTACGATACATAGTGCCTTTGAGCTGCGGGCATCACAATCACAGGTTGAAAGCTTAACGGAGCAAAAACACCTGCTCAATAAGACTCTTGATGAACCATTTAGCGAGATCATCGGCACATCACCTCAGATGCGACATATTTATAAGACCATAGACAAGGTAGCAGGTACTGATGCACATGTGTTAATAATGGGAGAGAATGGAACTGGCAAAGAATTAATAGCACGTGCTATCCATAGAAAATCGGTGCGCCAGGATCAAGTCTTTATCCCTGTGGATCTTGGGGCAATTTCCGAATCATTGTTTGAATCAGAGTTATTTGGTCATAAGAGAGGAGCATTTACGGATGCACATGAGGACAGGATCGGAAGATTTGAAGCCGCTGAGAAAGGAACCATATTTTTAGACGAAATTGGGAATATCGGACTTTCGTTGCAATCCAAGTTACTCCAGGTGCTACAAAATATGATGGCGTCGCCAG
>JAJCYJ010000618.1 GCA_029262975.1 Saprospiraceae bacterium | reverse complement strand
TGGGAAGAATCATACCTGGTCAATGGAGATCTTATAGAAGTAAAGGTCAAAGATTTTATTCCTAATCCAAAACAGAATTTTATAGATGCCCCTGTTGGATTTCCAACAATCAAAATCGTTGTAGCAGGAGTAAATGGAAGAGAAGAATATTTTGTTCGACAGGGAGAAAGAAGAAAAATTAGGGATGTTGCTTACAATTTTAGTAGTACATACATTCCTGACGCAATTAATATCAAATATGAGGATGGACAATTGTTTTTGAGAACGGATGTGATACTGTCACAAATGATTATGGCCACAAGACAGGTTGACACATTGATTCCTTCACAAAGTTATTATCCTCTGATGCTGCGGTCGATGTATTCTGATGGTCGAAACAGCTTTGTTTTTGGAGATTTCAAAGAAAACGGAGCAATAGAAATAATTTCGGAGGACAGAAAAGTGAAGGCGGAAAGCATGACTGCCCTATTGGTTGATGTACGCATAAATGGAGAAGAACAAGAATCCTATGTATATGGAAAAAAAGGTCTTCCCGGCAGACCGGCTATTTTGCGTTCTGGAGATATGAGCATGGCTCTATCTTATGGAGCCAAATCCAAGATACTACCCTTCTCGATAAAATTATATGATTTTATTATGGAGCGTTATCCGGGCACAAACAGTGCTTCTTCTTACGCCAGCGAGGTGCAATTAATTGATACGCGGAAGAATATAAAACGCGACTTCAGAATTTATATGAATAATATACTGAACTATAATGGATTCAGATTTTTTCAATCCTCATTTGACCAGGATGAACAAGGCACCTATCTCAGTGTAAATCATGACTTTTGGGGTACATGGATATCTTATATCGGGTACTTTTTGTTGACCACAGGACTAATCCTATCATTATTTAGCAGGAAAAGCAGGTTTTATCATGTATCACAAAAGTTAAAAGAGATAAGACTTCGTAACGAATCGCTTGCGGTCATTTTATTCCTGGTATTAGGGGGAGGTTCACTTTCAGCTCAAAAAGTAATATCACCTGCCCAGGGCCAAAACACAATTAGCGCTGAACATGCTGAATTATTCAGTCGCCTGGTCGTACAGGATTACAAGGGGAGGATGAAACCTGTGCATACATTGTCCAGAGAATTGATGCGCAAAATCTCGCGGAAAGAAGGTTTATTTGATTTGTCAGCG
Organism: Saprospiraceae bacterium; assembly: GCA_029262975.1. Classification (GTDB taxonomy): domain Bacteria; phylum Bacteroidota; class Bacteroidia; order Chitinophagales; family Saprospiraceae; genus JAJRXG01. The sequence continues at coordinate 1,993 of JAJCYJ010000618.1, read as the reverse complement.
GACCAAATTATTCTTGGGATGTTCGCCAATAATAAGGACTGGAATGGTATCCCGATGATCAAGATTGGGAGTCATAAGGATCTTCTTGAAAAGCTTGGTGTAAAAGGCCCATTGGTTGCATATAAAGATTTCTTTGCAAAAAACGGAGCCTATCTGCTTAGGGATGAAGTTAGGATAGCATATAGCTTACAACCTATAGACAGAGGTGTCTATGAAAAGGAGTTGATGAAAATAGATGAGCGTGTCAACATCGCTAGCATGATTTATTCTGGCAGGATTTTCAAATTGGTTCCTGTTCCCGGAGATGTGACCAATACCTGGATTTCTTCTATCCCGGATGATCATAATTCAACCTCTTCACGAAACCCTGTAGCAGCGAAGTTTTTCGAAGCCTACAAGCACGGACTTCATCAGGCCGTATCATCGGGCGATTATTCATCAGTCAATAGTCTTGTAAACGAGTTGAAAGATTATCAATATGAATATGGCAGTACCGTCGTCCCGGGGAAAACAAAAATAAATGCAGAAATATTACTGAATAATTTGAGTGTATTCAGTCGACTTTCGGTGGTGTATTCGGTCTTAGGTATCTGTTTTCTCGGGATGTTATTTCTTTCAGTTTTTAAACCTGAGCGAAACTTAAGAAAGCCGATTAAAATTTTATTCCTGATAGTAGTCCTTGGCTTTATTTTTCATACAGTTGGCCTTGGCTTGCGTTGGTTTGTATCAGGTCGGGCACCCTGGAGTAATGGGTATGAATCCATGATATATATTGCTTGGACGACCACTTTGGCAGGTCTCATATTTGCACGAAAATCACTTGGAGGATTGGCTGCAACCATGATTTTAGCGGCAACTGTTTTACTCGTCGCAAGTTTAAGTTATTTAGATCCTGAAATAACTCCTCTTGTACCGGTGCTTCGTTCCTATTGGTTAACAATACATGTATCCCTGGAAGCTGGTAGTTACGGATTTTTAATGTTAGGGGCCATCATTGGACTAATTAATCTGATCCTCATGATCTTCCTTTCAGCTGGTAATAAAGAACGGATTTCACGTATCGTTCGGGAAATGTCCTACATCAGTGAAATGACTTTAATGGGTGGGCTTATTATGGTCAGTGTCGGGACTTATTTAGGGGGAATTTGGGCGAATGAATCATGGGGAAGATACTGGGGTTGGGATGCAAAAGAGACCTGGGCATTGGTGACAATCCTCGTGTATGCCTTTATCTTGCACATGCGATTGATTCCTAAATTGCAAGGGCTTTATGCTTATAATCTTGCTACATTGTTTGGCTGGGCCACTGTGATTATGACCTATTATGGCGTCAACTATTATCTCTCAGGATTACATTCCTATGCAGCTGGAGATCCTGTTCCGATCCCTAATTGGGTATATATCGCAGTTGGAACCGTGATCGTAATAAGTCTGAGTGCCTACCTGAGAAAAAGGAAATTTGCCATTTTTTAGTAATAGAAAATTCTAATTTACGACGACTGCGTTTTCGACAATTATATCATAAAGATAACCCGCTCCGAAATCCCTATCTAATGAAACTGTCCCTTTCATAGTTACTTTAGCTCCTTCCTGGACGGGAAAGTTAGAGGTAAGGACGAGATCATAATCGTCTTGTGTTCCATCCTTAAGATGTATCCAATTGCGGCCCATTATATTGGAGTTAAGTTTTACACAAGTACCACTCAATTGTATAACGGTTCCTTCAAAGTTTTCAGGTTGAGCGATTAATGCTGCAATGGTTGTGGAACCTGATGTACTTGTATGCCCATGGTCTTGAGCGTTAAGATTTAGTAGTTCAGTGTTTTCAGTAATTGATCCTTGTGTATTTCCGTGGTTCGCTTCTACAACATTGGAGACCAAATAAATTTTGTCAAATATTCTATCGTATTCTTTGCTTTCAAAATTGGTTTTTAATAACCCTCCTTTATAAAAATAAGTCTGACCTACATCGACTTCCTTTTTAGTTGTTGCT
>JAJCYJ010000617.1 GCA_029262975.1 Saprospiraceae bacterium | reverse complement strand
GAAAATTCTTATCATTTGACCTGAGCACGCCATAGGTTTCCGTTAGTGTCCAACCTGATTTGGATAACTGGTTTAAGGCAGCCGTCATTGAGTCAAAGTTTGTTTGTGCAATTCGCTCCTCTTCCTTTGTGAGTTTGATGTCGCTCGCACCTTCGCCTAAATTCCCAAAATCGATACTAATTTTGGATTTCTTTTTAGACGGGCCTTGTTTGCCGACAATAGTACAATAGATATCTACCTCTGAGTATTGCTGTTGTTCTTGTCCGATTAAAAGAGATGAAGAAAATAGAATTAGAATGATAAGCGTCGATTTCATAATTGGATGTTTTAATTAAAGCAAATTATAGCAATTGCATATGGAGTACCTATTGTTAGTGAAACTTAGGAGAAGTTTAACTTAGTTTTGGATTTCATAACAATTAGAAAGATTGGGAATATAAATTAACATAGTATTAATGGCTCAATTTTTCCTGCTATGTAAAATCGCTTAGATAATTGTAACAGGAAACACAACTATTATATAGGTTAATTGCGAACTAAAATGCTGCACAATGCTATGCCCTAATTTCACTAACAGCTTCCCCGATGATAGGGTAGGACAAAGACTATGTTAAGACTGTCTATACGCTTGTCATCATGGTGATTTTCTCTGAGACTAAGGATGTTCGTAATCGCCTGAAGCAATTGTCGCCCGTAATTTGAAATACCTTACAACACTCGAATACAAGATAAAAACCCTTAGGTACTTGAAGAGGACCGGGAGGAGTTCAAAATTTCGTTTTTATCAGAATAGATCAGAGCTCTGAAGGAGCGTTTTATTAACAGCCAGAGATGGCAATACCTAATTCGGAATTGCAGTATTTTGAGAATAGGCATTTTTTATAAAAACCCTGCCTTTGGCAGGCGGGCGTGATCATTCTAATTTATGTAATATGATTTAAACACGGTACTGATTAATTATTTTTTTCTAAACTGCCAATGCTTTTTTCATTCTTAGTGTCTATCAATTGAGGCTGATTTTTCAATATGACCATTGATGATTTAGGTTTTATTATTGTTTCTATTCCAGGTTCAATTTGGTATAGGTATGCACATTTATGTTAGTGCGCTCCACGCACATTTCCAGGTTGAAGTTGGATGTTCCAGACACCTTTATTTCAAATTGTCCAAATCCGCCAACTTTTGATATGCCGCCAATTTTGTCCGATGATTTTCCGGATCTTCTTGAAGAGACCGCGCAGTGAAGAGGATATAAGCTTTGATTTTCTCCACGTCAGTCTTGTGTAAGTCAGCTCCAAAATTGGGCATACCCTGTGCGGCCAACAAGCCATTCAAAAGGATATCCTCATAGGCTCCGAAAACCTGATCCGAAGAGCTTGTTAAGTCCGGAATGGACCCACTTCCACGACCTGTACCCCAATGACAACCGCTACAATATTTTGAGAACAAATTATAACCATTGCCGATTGTGGTGGGAGAGGCATTAGTTGTCAATTGAGTGACAGGTCTGTCCAGTGCTGGCAGATTTTCAGGAGGTATGGCAGACCCGCCTATTCTGAATGTATAAATTGTTCCCGGATGAATACGGTCTACCACTTTGGCTGACTGGCCCTGGGCACCTCCCCATCCTACGGCAATTGAAACATATTGTTGTCCGTCAACGAGGTAGGTGACAGGTGGCGCATTGACACCTGATCGAACATCAAATTGCCATAATACTTCTCCTGAATAGGCATCCCTGGCGATAAACATACCTTCTGCATCACCCTGGAAAATCAGATCACCAGCAGTTGAAAGAAGACCCCCATTATAATGGAAGACTTGGTCAATGCCCCAGGCTTCCTTTTGCTTTACCGGATCCCATGCGACAAGCCTTCCCGAGGATGTCCCGGGCGAAGGAGCTCTTGGATCTTCATCATATGCCACAGGCAAATACAATTTGGAAGGAGCACTGATATTGTACCCCTGACCACTCCCTCGTAGATCGGGAGAAACGAAACCACTTTCAGAGTCATAGTAATGGGCACCAGCTCTATGCAAGGTCGGGATATACACATATCCGGTCTTTGGGCTGTAGGACATGGGGTGCCAGTTGTGGCCACCATGAGAACTGGGTGTTATCCAGTGCACTTGGCCATCATCGTACCTGGCTCCCGGCGTTTCCACCGGACGACCATTTTCAATGTTCGAAGCCCAGCTGGTGTAGGTATAGGGCTCAGCCGAAATGAAACTTCCGTCAGTTCGGTCGATCATATAGAAAAATCCATTCTTTGGAGCCTGCATCAAGACCTTCCTAGTGCGACCATCAAGCTCCAGGTCCGTCAAAATAATTGGCTGTGTCGCCGTATAATCCCAGGTATCTCCCGGTGTAGTTTGATAGTGCCATAAATAAGATCCATCATCCGGGTTTAGGGCAACAATGCTGGATAAGTACAAATTATCTCCTCCCCCTGGGCTTCTGACCTTCCTGTCCCAGTGAACACCATTACCGACTCCAATATAGAGTTGATCAAGCTCCTGGTCATACACAATTGCGTCCCAGACAGTGCCCCCACCTCCTTGTTCCCACCATCTTCCATTCCAGGTTTTAGCCGCTGCCTCGAGGTCTGCATGTTCGAATGGCAGGCCAGGGTTGCCAGGGACAGTATAGAATCGCCAAAGCTTATCTCCTGTCCTGGTATCATACGCCGTTACATATCCTCTGGCCTTATATTCGGCACCGCCATTGCCTATCAATACCTTGCCTTTGACTATCCTGGGAGCACCTGTGATGGAGTAACGGTACCCATCTTCATCACTTGTCGTTTGTACACTCCATTGGACGGAACCCTGCGATGCATCAAGACTAATTAATCTGCCATCCAAAGTTCCGAAGATCACTGCTCCTTTGTAAAGTGCCACCCCTCGATTGACCACGCCGCAACACAGATTAATTGCCTTTTCTCGAGGTACTTCAGGGTCATATTTCCAAATCACTTTTCCATTTCTCGCATTGATGGCATAAACCGTACTCCAAGGTCCTGTGATGAACATAATGCCGTCCACCACCAGGGGGGTAGCCTGGATCCCTCTTTTCGTGCCCAGTTCCAGAGCCCATCCCAATCCAAGGCCGGCAACAGTCTGCCTGTCAATTTGATCGAGCGGACTGAATCTGTCCTCAGCATAGTTTCGCCCATAGGTGATCCAATCTCCCGGGTTTTTGGAGGCATTCAAGAGTCGCTCATCATCCACTAATTTAGTGACGGTCTTGATATGTTCTTGTGAGCCTTTAACAGGCAGATTTTCCGATTGGCATCCGAGCAAGGCATATCCAATGATGCTTAAAATTAAAAACCTGGTAAATTGACACTTCATGCTTATTGGACGGTTTTGTTCTTATATATGATTCTGCATATCAAGGTTTCATTCATTGAAGTTCAGAGTTATCATAATACAAATAAATACTGAGACAATAGCTCTAATTGTATAAAATGCACACTTGCTGAACTTGCCTGCGTGCCGCAAAAGCAGGCTTTTTTTCAGTCAGTAATCGGTGTCTAATTTTTGAAAGAATTTTATAATTGTAAATAGTTATAGTTTTTCACCAATTAAAGTGGGTTTTAGAAATTTGGATCTTAGCCTCTTAGAGTGGGTACTAATGACTTTTTCATCAAGTAACAATTAAATTATTTCTATTTAAAAATGAGAAAACGTAAGATTTGCAGGATCAAAAGAAGCGCTGGGAAATCGAAATAGTGGGTGCGGGTGCTAGCCTTGCGGGCTGGTATTATTTCGAGAGCATTTTTTTTGGTTCGTTTTTTTTTGCGAATGAAAAAAAATGAACATATACCAAGAGTTACAGTGAATATTGATCTACACACTATAAAGGGCGTAGAGTCAGAAATTTAAATACTCAATTAATTTTTACCAATCCTTATCAAAAATTATTGAGCATTTTGCAGGGACAATCACCTCATTTAAATTAAACTATCTTAAAATATTAATCTTCGCCTCCATATCTTGCCAGTCTCATTTCTTTTAAGTCCAATTATGATATATTTTAAATTCCTGACCTTTCTATTCTCTTGTATTCTATTTTCTTTTTGTCAACCAGCTTCTATCACTTCTCCAAAATATGCTCCTCCCAATATCATTCTCATTATGGGTGATGACATGGGATATTCTGACCTGGGCTGTTATGGAGGGGAGATAAGAACACCCAACCTGGATGCGCTTGCAGCAGGCGGGTTGAGATTTACGCAATTCTATAATGCCGCCAGGTGTTGCCCGACAAGAGCCTCATTATTGACCGGTCTTTATCCCCAACAAGCAGGTATAGGTCATATGGTCAATGACAGGGGTACACCGGCATATGCCGGAGATTTAAGTAAAAATGCAGTGACGATAGCTGAAGCGCTCAAGAGTGCCGGTTACGCAACCTATCTTTCCGGCAAATGGCATGTTACGCCCTATGTCATCGATAATCCAGATAAGAGCAATTGGCCACGACAGCGAGGATTTGACCAATTTTTTGGCATGATATCCGGGGCCGGTAGTTTTTATGATCCCAGATCACTAACTGATGATAACGAATATGTAGCGCCGCAATCAGGGTTTTATTCTACAACAGATTTTACGGATTATGCCATCGAACGGATCGAAAACCATCAGTCGGACAATCCTTTCTTTTTATATGTCTCATATATGTCACCGCATTGGCCGATGCATGCCCCGAAGCAAGAAATTGATAAATACAAAGGACACTATGATGAGGGCTGGGACAAGATGCGTGCCACCAGGTATGCAAGAATGAAGGAGCTCGGGATTATAAAACCGGAATGGCAATTAACGGATCGGGATTCTTTTGTTGCGCCATGGTCTGACGATATTCCGGACCGCGCATGGGAATTGGCAAATATGGAAACCTATGCTGCTATGACCACGTATATGGATGCCAGCATCGGACGCATTGTGGCCAGCCTCGAAAAAGAAGGAATCTATGATAATACCCTCATCTTGTTCTTACAGGATAACGGGGCATGTGCGGAAGAGTTAGACTGGATTGGAGATCGACCTACGGATCCGCAACCCCTGGCAGCAGATGAACCGCAGACAGAAATGATCCCTTTTCTTACACGCGATGGTCAGCCTGTCAAAATAATGAAAGAGGCCTGGCCCGGAGGACCTGAAGGCTATACTGCCTACGGTTTGAATTGGGCCAATGCGAGCAATACTCCTTTTCGCGAATACAAACATTGGGTACATGAAGGAGGTATCGCAACCCCATTGATTGCTCATTGGCCCAATGAGATAAAAGACAAAGGGGCGTTTCGCAGCGAACCTGCCCATCTCATAGATATCATGGCAACATGTATTGATGTTGCGGGGGCTACCTATCCCAAAAACTATAATGGAAATGCAATTACACCATTGGAAGGAAAGAGTTTGGTACCTGTTTTTACAAATGAGCCATTGGATAGAGAGGCTATTTATTGGGAGCATGAAGGCAATCGTGCGGTTAGGATGGGAAAATGGAAATTGATTGCCAAGGCGAGTAAGAAACGATCTTTTATATGGGATCAGGTAGCTGAATTACAATTAGAAAATTGGGAACTGTTTGATATGGAAAAAGACAGAACCGAAGTGTATAACATAGCAGAAGAAAACCCGGAAGTAGTCCAAGAAATGGCCGGGATGTGGATGGCATGGGCGGAGAGGACGGGGGCGATACCCAGGCCGAGATAAGGATTGACGGAAAGTGCGATATTCTTAAGTTGTACGGTTAAGTGTAGGTTGTGCCTACGTTTCATTATTTATACTGTTTTACAACTTATATTCAATTCTAAGCTTAGCTATGTATAGGTTAGTATTAACTTCATACCTGACCAAAACGATGTTTTAATGACTTCGGCCTCCGTCGGCCATAGCCTCAGGCGCCGGACGAGAAGTCACATATTTGTAGCCCATAGCGTCAGCTATGGGTTTAAGGTATCATATATTCTACGTTGGGGTATTCAGCTAATCGCTTAAAAGTTGATTATCAAATAATTATGCGACTATTAGATAGATTTGGTGCACACTTTTCATGAAATAGTGATCAAAAATGGGGTATTGATTTATATCGGGATAAACTTCTATGGCATTACCACTTAAATCATTTGTGACTTTTTCTATCGCCAAAAATGCTTGCCGACCTTTGGTGGGTCACCAAACTCACGATTTCCGCGCTGCCTGAATCCTGCCCGCCAAGGCGCCAGCCCATGGCCGTCAACACTGGCTTAAGCCATTC
>JAJCYJ010000616.1 GCA_029262975.1 Saprospiraceae bacterium | reverse complement strand
CTTAATCATCTCGATGATACAGACTTTGATGTAGACAAATTATATGATTTCGCATCGGACATGGGCATTACAACAATTAAAGCAAATTATAATAGGTGGGTAATCGATCTGAATAGAAGTCCCAATAATAAAAATCTCTATGATGACGGTCGAATAATTACTTCTTTAACACCAACAACAGATTTTTTTGGCAGAAGTATTTATCGCAATAAGCAAAGCCAACCCAGTTCTCTTGACATTAAAAATCTACTAGATCGATACTACATACCTTATTATAACGAAATCAAAGTATTATTAAAGCAAATGGTTGATAAATTTGGCATAGCATTACTCTGGGATGCACATTCGATAAGGAGAAACGTGCCACGTATTAACAATGAACCTTTTGCTGATTTGATACTAGGTAACAATGATCAATTGTCATGCAATAAAAATCTAATCGATGTTACCCTTACGGAAATCAGAAAAAGTAATTATTCACTAACACATAATATTCCATTTAAAGGAGGAAACATTACTCGCTATTTCGGAAAACCCGATAAAGGAATTAACGCATTACAATTAGAAATGTCAAAAGACTGTTACATGGACGACGGGGAAACAATTTACGATCACACCAAGGCTCAGAAAATGAAACGTTTGCTGCAACGCATTTTTAATTCACTTACTGAACAATTACAGGTTTGATGAAAGGATACAAATTAGAAGGCATTCTAACTAATACACATTGGATGAGCCCAAGCTTTGTACTTTTAGACAAACAAGGCAACATAACTTCAATTTCCGACAAACCTCAGCAAAAATCAACTTATGAATACATCAACGGTTATGCCATCCCCGGAATCACGAATGCCCATAGTCATGCCTTTCAATATGCTATGGCAGGACTCACTGAAAGGCATCAATTTTCCAATTACGCAGATGACTTCTGGAGTTGGAGAGATAAAATGTATCAAATAGCGCTTTCAATTAATCCGGATCAATTAGAGGACATTGCAACTTATCTATATGCAGAGATGCTTCGCAATGGATATACCCATGTATGCGAATTTCACTATTTACACCATGATCAAAATGGTTCTACTTATGATAACAAAGCAGAATTAGGTGGTCGCTTGATTAATGCAGCTGACAAAGCCGGGATAAAAATTACACTTATTCCAATCTTTTACCAACAAGGAGGCTTTGGAATTAAGCCGTCAGAAGAACAAAGACGATTTATAAGCAAGGATATTGACACATATGAGGCATTATGGCAAGCCAGTGAAAAAGTGTGTATGACGTATCAGCACGCATCCATCGCAAAAGGTATACATTCACTAAGGGCCGTAGAGCCAGAACTTATCTCCAAATATGTATCGGAATTGAAAGGAGATCACGAGGTGCACATGCACATCGCTGAACAATTAAAAGAGATAGAAGGGTCTATTAACTATCTAGGATGTCGTCCTGTAGAATGGGCATTAAATAATCTTGAATTAAATGGGGATTTTCATTTTGTTCATGCCACTCATATGACCACCAATGAAACCAGTGATCTTGCCAAGACAGGAGCAAATGTTGTATTATGCCCCAGCACTGAAGGGAATCTTGGCGATGGCTTTTTTAATCTAAAAGAATTTCAAATTGCAGGAGGACGTTGGAGTATAGGTACTGATAGTCATGTTGGTTTAAATCCAATGGAAGAATTACGTCTATTGGATTACGGACAGCGACTGCAGTCTCATAAGAGAAACACTTTCCATGATGAGGTGGTAGAAGATAGCGGACTTTATGCCTTTAATCAAATAATTCCTAATGTCCGCAAGTCTGCGGGTATTTGTAACAAAGATTTTTTTAATTGCGATATGGCTTTTGATGCATTAATAATAGACGCAAATCATCCATTGTTTGCTACTACTTCTAAAGATAATCTAACAAATACAATAGTCTACGCTGCTGACCCATCAGTATATCTTGGTACGATGGTAAATGGAAAATGGAAAATTAAAAACGGGAGACACATTCGAGCGTCATCAATAAATAATAATTTTACAAAAAGTTTAAATTCCCTAAATATCCGATAATACCCAATTATGTCAGCTCTTCAACTTATAGGCCCTTTTACACAAATAATCACCATGTCAGGCCATGATATCAAAGGACCCATTAGTGATCATAAACTTGAGATTATTACAGCTGGTGGTATTGTAACAGATCATGGTCTCATCAGTAAAATTGGAAAATTTGAATCCTTGGCCCAAAATTTAAAATCTGAAAATGTGGATATTCATAGCATTGACGAGCCATCCGTTTTGCTTCCCGGATTTATAGATGCACATACACACATTTGTTTCAATGGATCCCGTGCACAAGACTATGCACTTCGCAATGCTGGAAGCAGTTATCTCGAAATTGCAAAAAAAGGAGGGGGAATTTGGGATACGGTACAAAAAACAAGAAAAGCTAGCCTCACCGCTTTGAGTGAAGGCATTCTAGAGCGATCTTCCAGAATGTTAAAAAGGGGAATTACAACTATTGAAGTAAAAAGCGGATATGGTCTGACTGTTGACGAGGAGTTAAAAATGCTAAATGCCATCCTTTTGGCAAATCAAAAGTCTCCTGCAGATTTAATAAGTACTTGTCTTGCAGCTCATATCTTTCCGAAAGATTTCGAAGGTAATATTCAAGAGTATTTGGAAATGATTATCAATGAAGTTTTTCCAATTATTAAATCAGAAAATCTAAGTAATCGTATAGATGCATTTATTGAAGACGGCGCTTTTTCACAATCTGTAATTGCCCCCTATCTTCAAGCTGCAAAGAATTTTAATTTTGATATTACCATTCATGCAGACCAGTTTAGCGTTGGCGGAAGTCACTCAGCTGTAACTTATCAAGCTGTGAGTGCAGATCACCTGGAGGTAAGTGGTGATACTGAAATTGAAATGATTGCAAAGAGCAACGTGATTGCCACCGCACTCCCCGGTGCTTCGATTGGATTAGGAGTAGGATTTACACCAGCGCGAAAAATTCTAAATGCAGGCGGTGCTCTTGCGATCGCCAGTGACTGGAATCCAGGGTCAGCACCCATGGGTGACCTCTTGACAGCTGCTGCCATAATAGGAACTTTTGAAAAATTGACCAGTGCTGAAGTATTTGCCGGCATTACATTTCGTGCGGCGGGCGCATTAAGATTAACTGATCGGGGTATATTAGAACCAGGTAAAATAGCAGACTTAGTTGTCTTTCCAACCAATGACTATCGTGAAATACTTTATCATCAAGGACAGCTTTTACCTTCTCAAACATGGAAAAGAGGCATTCAATTACAATTAGAATAATCTTTTATGAACAATACAACATCATTTAAAGAAGCCATTCTAAAAGGCATTCCAGACATCCTTCCAGAGAAAAAAGAAGTATCTCATGAAGTCAGTCATGCGCCTAAAAGGAAAGACATTCTTTCCAAAGAAGAAAAACAACTTGCTGTAAGAAATGCTTTGAGATATTTTCCAGAATCATGGCACCAGGAACTCTCGCTAGAATTCGCTGAAGAGTTGGTCACTTATGGTAGAATCTATATGTATCGGTTCAAACCAGCGTATCCCATATATGCACGAAGTGTCTTGGAATATCCTGCCAGGATAAACCAGGCAGCAGCCATTATGCTGATGATTCAAAATAACCTGGATCCAAATGTAGCCCAACATCCTGATGAACTCATTACTTATGGAGGAAACGGAGCTGTCTTTCAGAATTGGGCTCAATATTTACTAACAATGAAGTATTTAGCTACGATGACTGATAGTCAGACCTTACACATGTATTCTGGTCATCCAATGGGTCTATTCCCTTCTTCTCCTGATGCTCCAAGGGTAGTTATTACGAATGGTATGATGATACCTAATTACTCCAAACAAAATGATTGGGAAAAGTTTAATGCGCTCGGTGTCACCCAATATGGGCAGATGACTGCTGGATCTTATATGTACATCGGCCCTCAAGGAATAGTCCATGGCACAACTATCACTGTATTAAACGGATTTCGTAAAATTCTAAAAGGTAATGATACTTCCAGGGGCAAGATATTTCTGACATCTGGACTTGGCGGGATGAGTGGCGCTCAACCCAAAGCTGGAAATATTGCAGAATGTATCACCGTTTGCGCAGAAGTCAACCCCCTGGCAGCCCGGAAAAGGCATACACAGGGTTGGGTGGACGAACTAATAGATGATCTTGATGATCTTGTCTCAAAGGTTAAAATTGCCCAGGAATCTAATGAGATTAGGTCTTTTGCATATATCGGAAATGTTGTTGAAGTGTGGGAAAGGTTTTATGAATCAAATATTTTTATTCACCTTGGATCAGATCAAACATCCCTGCACAACCCTTGGTCAGGTGGTTATTACCCGGTTGGATTAACTTATGATGAGAGCAATGAAATGCTTCGTAATAATCCATCATTATTCAAAAAGAAAGTACAGGCCTCGTTAAGGAGACATGCTGAAGCGATCAATAGCCACACAGAACGTGGCACCTACTTTTTTGACTATGGTAATGCATTTTTACTAGAATGTGCACGAGCAGGAGGAGATGTAAAAGGCAACAAATATGGTGAATTCAGATATCCTTCTTATGTTCAGGATATCCTGGGTCCTATGTGTTTTGATTATGGCTTTGGACCATTCAGATGGGTGTGTACATCAGGAGATGCACAGGATTTGGCTATAACAGACAGGATTGCTTTGCAAGTCATGAATGAGTTATACGAAGAGGCACCGGAGGAAATAAAGCAACAGCTTGCAGATAACATTAAATGGATCAGCGAAGCCGAAGATAATCACCTTGTCGTTGGATCTCAAGCTCGTATATTATATGCGGACGCAATAGGAAGAATAAAAATTGCATCTGCCTTTAACGCTGCAATTGCATCCGGGAAAATATCAGCGCCAATCGTATTAGGTCGGGATCACCATGATGTAAGTGGCACAGATTCACCCTACAGAGAGACCAGCAATGTCTATGATGGCAGTCGCTTTACAGCCGATATGGCCATACATAATGTGATAGGTGACAGTTTTAGAGGAGCAACCTGGG
>JAJCYJ010000615.1 GCA_029262975.1 Saprospiraceae bacterium | reverse complement strand
CTACAGGAATGTTTGATATAGAACTTTTGAATTATAACCCAGCGACTCCATCGTTTTATGTCATGTTGGTCACTGCTTTATTTGCCTTTTTCCTTTCTTCCATAATTGCTATCACATACGAATACACCACAAAAAGTATTTATAGAAAGGCTCATTTTATTCAATCCCTGGCGTTGATTGGGATTGTTGCAGCTACCGTGATGCAAGCGATTGGTGAAAGTGTGGCAATAGGTCTGGGAATTCTTGGGGCTCTTTCCATAATCAGGTTCAGAACTGTATTGGATGATCCCCGTAATATAACTTTTATGTTTGCGTCCCTTGCTGCAGGTATTGGTTGTGGAGTAATGGGATATGGAATTGCACTGACAGGGACACTTGTGTTTTGTGCCGGTGCTATTATTATGAGATTCAGCCCGATGAGCAATGCAAATGAATTAATCGGTGAGATAAAATTGCATGTTCCAAAGAATGATCTGGTGCAAGCAGAAATTGAAAAAAAACTCGCGGTCCATTGCCGAAATTTTGAATTGGAGCAATTAAGATTTTTAAACCCGAAAAGAGTTCAGTCCATAAGTGATTCAGGAGCTCCAGTGGTGGAGGAAATCGACCGGGATAATTTACAGGAATTTACTTATATGATACGTTTACGTAGGAAAGCTTCTTTTACGGCATTAGCGGAAAGCATGAAAGTAATTGAAGGTCTGGAGGATTTAAGATTGAATTTTAAGAAGCAACCGACAAAACTCTAGGTAAATGAGATTCATTAATCTATTTTATATCGCAGTTTTGGTAATCGGTCTGGCGCTCTACTTTATGCTCCGTCCCTTAACAAAGACTGATTTGTCTTTTTATGGTTTTGCCGAAAGTAATGAAACTGAAATAAACTATAATTATCCGGTGGTCGTAGACAGGATACTTGTAAGCCCGGGTCAATCAGTAAAAGCAGGAGAATTATTGATGAATCTATCTCGGCGCAAATCAAAAGATCAGCTGGAAGATCAGGATTTCAAGATAGCAGAACTAAGAGCTGAAGAAGCCATTTGGCGTCAAAAGCTAGAAAATGAACTGGAAGAATTAGAGGTGAATTACACCAGTAAAATATCGGAGATAGATGGAAAGATAGGTCGCCAACAAAAAGAATTAGAATTTAAGAAATCACTTACTGACAATCTTACAACTATAAATCCAGAAAAATCTGACTACAGCCCCATAGAGGAGGAAATCAGAAAGTTGGAAAATGAAAAAACAAATCTTCAATATAATAAGGCTCAAAAGATTTTAAGTATCGAGCAAGAATTAAAGATAGGAAACAATCCTTATCGGGCTCAAATTAGAAAGATCGTAGCAGAAAAGGAATTTGAAGAATCGCAAAAAGTGCTCTATATAGAAGTAACCGCTCCAACAGACGGACTTATCGGCAACATTTCCTGTAAAGAAGAAGAACATGTTCCTTCTTATAACACCTTGCTTACATTCTATGAACCCCATTCCGGCATCATCAAAGGGTTTGTGCATGAGGACCTTACTCTTGAGGTACGCCTTGGAGACAGGTTTCTTATTTCTTCTTTAAAAGATGATCAAATTAATTATGAAGGAACAGTAACCGGGCTGGGATCACGAATAATAGAAATCCCTTCCCGATTAAGAAAGATGCCTGATGTAAAAACATTTGGTCGGGAGGTACTGATAGAGATTACTAAGGAAAATATTTTTTTACAAAAAGAAAAAGTCGGTATTAGTTTTTTAGCTCCGGGAAATTAGAAATTCTTATCCATTGCGCATATTCACATTTATCATATTATTGCCCACAATTTGTTTCTCCCAGGAATCGATCAACGTCGAAGACTTTTTTAATTTTGGTATTTCTGCGTTCAATATTTCGGAAAATGAGTATAAATCCGGCGAGCTGACTTTTCCGTGGATAGAGGAGTATGAATTTCGCACAAGGACCAGGGACTTCGAATTTGAAAAACAAGAGTATACACTTAGACTTTCACCCAGTACACCCGGGAAGAGAAAGGCCCAAAAGGCACTCTCCGAAACAATCAATCGCACGCCGGATATCGAATACAAAGAGCTTCGTTGTAATCATGTAAGAATAATCTATGAAGACTGGTTGGCTCTTTTTATGATAGATCAAACCCTCAGCATTTTAAATAAACACGGTGCCATCTTATTCGACAAACAAACTATATACAACAGGATGGCAGGGATCTACGATTTTGATCTTCAAAAGCTGGTTAAACTGCAAACAAATTTAAATGATATAAAAATAGATAAGGACGATTTAGAAATGGAACGAAGTCTCATTGAAGAGAAATATGGAATAAATAGTAAAGAATATGATTTTAGTAATTTTATAACGATGGAGGGCTTGGCCCAAAAACTTGAAAACTTCATTCAGGGCGAAATCGAGGTGGAGGATGAAATGGCCATATATGAGCAGGACTTAATAACCAAAGAAGTGGCTTTAGAAAAAGCGGAAGACAAGCAAATATTGGATTTCGCACAAATCAGATACGAAGGACCACATTCAGATTTTTTGCAAAAACGCATTTCTTTAGGTATAGGGCTTCGGATTCCAAATTCAGGAAACCGTCTTCTTAAGATTCAAGAGTTAGAATTGGAATATGCTGCGATCGAACATGAAAAAGAGCGTAAGGAATTAAGGTTAAAGGAAAAATTAGTGCGGCTCGAAAAGCAGTTGAAATCAAAAATTCAAAGCGTAAGAAATTTCTCATCGACTGTTGAAAAAGAGAGAACGCAATTAAAATCTCTTGGTGATCGCATCGCTCAAAAAGAAGGATTCTCTCCTATAATATTACTGGATATCGAAGAGCGACACATTGAGACACAATTAAAAGAACTGAAGTTGTCAGAAGATTTGTTGTCGGATTATATCGATTATCTCCATGAATCAGGCAGAATTTGCAGCGAATATTTGGGGCTACAATTGATCACTGATTAGCAATTATCAATTCGGAGCTGTCATAAAGTCGACTATATGATTTTCATCTTTTTAAGTAAATAAATCCGCAATCATCATTTCAGACTATGAATTAAGTTAAATGGTGCTTAGCCTCATAGAGTGGGTACTAATGACTTTTTCATAAAGTAACAATTGGTTTAATTCTATTTAATAATGAGAAAACGTAAGATTTGCAGGATCAAAAGAAGCGTTGGGAAATCGAAATAGTGGGTGCGGGTGCTAGCCTTGTGGGCTGGTATTATTTCGAGAGCATTTTTTTGGTTCCGTTTTTTTTTGCGATTGAAAAAAAATGAACATATGCCAAGAGTTACAATGAATATTGATCTACCCACTATAAACTCAAGACATCCACGGGTGTATTAAAAATGAGCTAACTTGAGTACTCCCGGAGGAAGTAGCTTATCGCCCAATTGGCGTCAGAGAACCCTTCTGTAAACTTAGCTGCAAATCATGAATCTATCGATTGATAGAATTATAATTAAAAAATGGCGGCAAGGTGTTGGTTCGATCGAATGCCTGGACCCCGAATAGAAAAGTTTTATTATAGAGATGTTTTGCCCTCTGGTTTTTTATAATTAAACTCAAAAGTTATGAAGACTAAAAAGAGAGTGAAAGTTAATGAATTGGCTATTATTAACGAAAATGCATGTGGCATTGATATTGGATCGACATTTCATGTGGTTGCTATCGGTATGCAGGACAAGGATGTAAGAAAGTTTGGTGTTTACACCAAGAATCATCTCATACTGATCAAGTGGTTAAAGGAAAATAAAGTGAAACACATAGCAATGGAGTCTACTGGTAGTTATTGGCAGACCTTGTTTAGTGCGCTACAATCAAACGGATTTAATGTAATATTGGTGGATGGCAGACAGACAAAGAATCTTAAGAATAAAACAGATATAAAGGATGCCAGATCAATATATCAATTACATAGTTTGGGGTTGCTAAGTGGATGTTTTTTACCAGATGAATTGACTGAACAGATCCGTGTGTATCACAGACATCGAGGTAATTTGATAGAAGAGTCAAGCCGTTTATCAAACCGAATGCAACAATCCATGCGTTTGATGAATATTAGATTAGATAGTGTCTTAAGTGATATAATGGGTCAATCAGGCAAGGCAATAATACAAGCTTTGTTAAATGGAGAGAGAGAGCCTCAAAAACTATCTACCTTAGTAAACTACAGGGTGAAAAAGTCAAAACAAGAAATAGAGGATAGCTTAGAAGGACAATGGAAGGATGAGCAATTATACGTTTTAGGAGATTGTTTTACAACATATCTTCAACTCGAAGAACGCATAAAACAAATCGACCAGAAAATTAAAGAAATATTAGAAATGCATTGCAGGTATGATCTTCCTAAAGATATAAAGTTGACCAAGAAGCAAACAAAAAAAAACCAAACTAAGATCGGTTTGGAAGCATTAAGCTATCAATATTATGGAGTAGATTTGTTTGCAATCCCTTCAGTAAGCCATGGTTTAGTACTGACATTGATTAGTGAAATGGGTCATGGCTACAACAAGTTTTCTACTAGCAAAGAATTTACATCCTTTTTAAGACTAGCACCTAATAATAAGATTAGCGGAGGAAAGAAAATATCTGGTCGTGTGCCTAAGGGAAAAAATACACTCGGGAAGGCGCTAAGAAATGCAGCAAATACAGTTAGTAAGCAAAAATCAGGGCACTTGGTCACCTTTTTTAAGAGAAAAGCATTCCAAAAAGGAAGAGCAGCAGCGATTACTGCAACAGCAAGAAAATTAGCAACAATATTGTGGAATATGCTTGATAAAAAGGATAGCTATAAGCCTATGTCAAACGAAGTATACACCGGCAAAATTAAAAAAAGAGCCATAATCAATATGAAGAACAAGATGAAAAGATTAGGAATAAATATAAATGAAATAAAGGCTGCGTAAATGGCTGATTGCAAAATCCTTATGAGCAGTTAGATAGAAAGGGCGAAGAACCAGTTAAATCTACTTTAAATATATTTAAGTATTTGCTTAAATTAATATAACTCTTTATACTTGTGATATGAAGGAAAGAAAAGACCCCAATACATGCGTCAGAATTGATCGGGATGAATCTCAGATTGAAAGGTGTCGTGCATTCATCCTTAATTCGGATACAAATATTTCAGACCTCTCGCGTATTTATGCACTTGAAGGAAAAGAAGTCAGGATGAAAAATATTTAATTGCTTAGTGAAGAGGAAAAACTCTGTGTGTGTGATTTAGCCGAAATATTGGAAATGAAAATTCCGGCTATATCACAGCACTTGAGGAAGATGAAAGATGCCAGGGTAGTTATCTCAGAAAGAGAAGGTACCGTAATATTTTACTACCTGAATCCCGCTATGTCTGAAGTTTTGGGGCCGATTTTTACCGCCCTAAATGAAAATGTGTTCGTGTAATGTGCAACATGACAAAGTTTCTATGAAAAATTTAGTTGTAGAAAATAAGATTGATCATAAATGAAAATTAATTCAACGGTTTCACTCATTGGCGGCGGCTTTGCCTTTCTATTGGCGACGGCCTGTTGCTGGTTACCAGTTTTGCTCTTGTCTATAGGAGGGGCCGCAAGTCTTGCAAGTTTTAGTGAAGGATTAGAAGGATATAGTGGTTTGTTTATGGGGTTGGGAGCCATCTTATTAAGCCTAGGTGGGTATCAACTGTACAACAAAAAGAAAACCAAAGACATGCCGA
>JAJCYJ010000614.1 GCA_029262975.1 Saprospiraceae bacterium | reverse complement strand
AGGATTAACAATTAGAAACCATGTAATATTAAAGTATCGATCAATTGATCAATCAATAAATTCGGCGCTATGTACAAAAATTATTTTAAAATAGCCTGGCGGAACCTTGTAAAGTATAAAGAACAGAGTATTATACATATTCTTGGCCTGACGCTCGGATTAACAGGTAGTATCTTAATTGGACTATTTGTACTGGATGAATTGAGATTTGATACATTTCATCCCGATACAGAAAATACGTACCGCATATTTTCTGAAAGAAATAATATAAGTAGTGGTGAGACTTGGGCGAGTACCTCACCTGCCTTTGGCTCTAATCTCAGATCAGTTTTCCCTGAAGTAACTGAAACATTGAGGTTATTCCGGATTCGGACAAAGCAGCTTTTTGTTCATGATGGTGAAAGTTCGTTGGAAGAAAAGGGTGTTTTTGCGGAACCCGCAATTTTCGATTTTTTTCACTTACCACTTATACACGGAGATCCGGCTACAGCATTAAATCAGATCAATTCTATTGTTCTTAGTTATCCCACAGCGAAGAAATATTTTGGGGATTCCAATCCGGTTGGACAGACTATTAGCATCAATGAGACGGACAAAGAAATCACTGGTGTGTTGCAACCATTGAATAAGCATTTTCACCTAGATTTTAATTTCCTGGTATCTTTTGAAAACTTAATTGGCCAGGTATCGGAAGCAAGAATAAATAGTTGGGTCTGGCAAGACTTTTATAATTATATTCGATTGACTCCGGGTACTGATATCGCTCAGTTTCAAGATAAATTACTTGACTTTACACGGGAAAAGGCTCATCCTCAAACGGCAGAATTAGGATTTACATATTTTCCATTTCTACAACGTATTGACGATATATATCTGCACTCTGCCAACTTTAGAAACGATATAGCCAAGAGAGGAGATTATAGATATTTCATAGGGTTATCGTTAGTGGGATTATTTCTTATACTGATCGCATGTATCAACTTTATCAACCTGACGACTGCCCGAGCATTGCATCGATCTAAAGAAGTGGGCATCAGAAAGGCCACCGGGGCCAGCAGACACCAGTTAGCCTTTCAATTTATATGCGAAGGAATTCTGACAGTAGCTGTATCCATGCTGGTTGCTACACAATTAATCTATCTCTTTATACCCTATCTGAATGATTTTACCGGTAAGGCACTTGCATTTGACTGGTATAAAAGCCCTCTGATTATCCTTTCGATTATAGGTATCATACTGATAACAGGTTTGCTGGCTGGAGGGTATCCTGCTCTTGTGCTTTCAGGGTTCCGGCCGGTCGAAGCCTTAAATGGAAGTAAATATCAACCTTCAGGGCATGTTCGGTTTTTGCGTAAAGGGCTGGTCACATTGCAATTTACATTGTCGATAATCCTGATTATTTCAGTGATTATCATTTTTAAACAAGTAAATTTTCTAAATAAAAAGGATCTCGGATTTAAAAAGGAAAGATTGGTTCATTTCCCTATGAAAAAAGACCTGTTCCGGGACTTTGACGCAACAAAAAACGAATTTCTAAAAGTTCCCGGTGTAATAGCTGCAAGTACATGTTTTGGTATACCGGGAGATATTGTTTCCGGTGATAATATTATCGTGCCCGGAGAAAATCGTCGGACTTTGCCTGCACGAATATTTAACATAGATCATGAGTTTATTGCGACCATGAAGATGGAAATCATTGCTGGAAGGGATTTTTCAAAAAACATCAGCACAGATGCCACCGAGGCATTTATTCTAAACGAAAAAGCATTGCACAATTTGTCGATAGCAGACAGCCCCGAAGAAGCAATTGGGATGAATTTAGAATGGGAAGGATGGGATGAAAATAATACAATAAAAAAAGGACGAATAATCGGAGTTGTAAAAGACTTTCATTATAACAGTCTGCATGAAGAAGTGGAGACAGCTATTTTGCATATTTATCCGGATGCCTATTGGAAGTTAGCATTACGTATTGACGGTAGTGAACTCACACATACAATAGCTGGAATCAAGAATACTTGGGACAATTATAATACCGGATTCCCTCTTGATTACCAATTTGTAGATGCTGGATTAGGTGCGATGTATGAGGCGGAAGAAAAGTTAAACACGATGCTTTGGATATTTACAATTCTTGCTGTCATTATTTCTTGTATAGGCGCTTTTGGTCTTGCCGCCTATTCTACTGAGAAGAGGATGAAAGAAATTGGTATCAGGAAGGTGTTAGGGGCATCTACACAGCACATTTTGGTGCTACTAACCAGAGATTTTGTAGGGCTGGTAGTGATCGCCTTATTAATCGCTTCTCCATTCGCCTGGTATTTTATGAATAAGTGGCTTGCAGAATTTGCTTACCGAATAGATATTCAGTGGTGGGTATTCATTATAGCAGGTCTCCTTACAGTGGCAATCGCTTTATTCACAATTGGTTTTCAAAGTCTGAAGGCGGCACTTACTAATCCTATAGAAAGTTTGAGATCAGAATAATTTAAAAAATAAATCATGTACAAGAACTATTTTAAAATTGCATTGAGAAACCTTACAAGAAACAGGAGCAACTCAATTATTAATGTTGTTGGATTGTCGATAGGTATTGCATGTTGCCTGCTCATCATGTTGTGGGTTTCAGATGAGCTGAGTTACGATAATTGGAATAGTAAGGCTGATCGAACATATCGGGTAGCTGCGGAAATAAATTTTGCAGGCACACATCTCGATTATGCTGTGGCACCAGCACCTTTGGCACCAGCACTTCGAAGTGATTTTCCTGAAATAGAAAGTGTCATGAGATTCAGAAATTATGGTTCTTTTTTGATTAAGAAGGATGTACAAAATTATAAAGAACGTGGTGTCGTTTTTGCTGATTCTACCCTTTTTGATGTATTTGATCTTCAGCTATTATCAGGAGACAGAACCGCATTAGTAGAGCCCAACTCTTTAGTGATCAGCCAAACCGCAGCCAGGAAATATTTTAATGATGAAGATCCTATTGGACAAACATTGACCTTCGATGATAATCAGGATTATAAAATCACAGGAGTGATTAAGGATATGCCTAAAAACTCACATTTCAGATTTGATTTTTTCGTAAGTCTTACAGGGGCACAAGAAGCGAATAATGGAATTTGGGTAAGCCATAATTTCTCTACTTATTATGTATTGAAAGAAGGAGTTGATCAGGTGACATTTGAGGCGAAAGTTTTTCCACACTTGTTAGAGAAATATATCGGCCCACAAATTGAAACCATGATGGGGCTCACTTATGAGGAAGTTGCGAAATCTGGTGCCTTTATTCATTATCACTTTCAACCCCTGAGGGACATTCATCTTAAGTCTGATTTGGTAGCGGAACTGGCGCCAAATGGCAGTATTCAATATGTTTGGATATTTCTATCTGCTGCTTTTTTTATTTTAATTATTGCAGTTGTGAATTTTATGAATTTGACGACGGCCAAATCTGCATTGAGGGCCAAGGAAATTGGGGTCCGAAAAGTAATGGGATCGTTGAAAACCAATTTGATAACTCAATTTTTATGTGAATCGTTACTGCTGACGGCAGTTGCTTTTCTGATTAGCCTGGCAATCGCGCAATTGGCCCTTCCGGGATATAATCATCTTGCCAATAAAGAGCTTGTAATCCCCTTTTCGAGCCCTGCTTTTTGGTTATTGGGATTCGGTGGTACATTAGTTGTTGGTCTGTTGGCAGGAAGTTATCCAGCCTTTTATCTTTCAGCCTTTAAGCCTATACACACACTCGCAGGTCGGATATCCGAAAAGAAAGGAAATGTGAACCTTAGAAATGGGCTCGTCGTATTTCAATTTTTGATTGCTGTAATTCTAATAGTAGGTACTATGGGCATTCAAAAGCAAATGAATTTTATACAAAACAAAAAACTGGGTTTTGATAGAGAACAAGTCCTCATATTAGGAGATGCATTTGCATTGGGTAACAATAAAAACGCCTTTAAGAAAATATTGAATGATCATCCTTCGATCGTCGGCGCATCTTACAGCAGTTATTTGCCGGTGCCTTCATCGAGATCCGACTCTCCATTATGCAAGACTAGTGAGATGCG
>JAJCYJ010000613.1 GCA_029262975.1 Saprospiraceae bacterium | reverse complement strand
CGATTTCCAATTTCCTCCTCTTGTGTCGAATTATACAAGAAAAAAGTAGCCAGACAAAGGCCATTTGGTCTAAGAACTCTTTCAATTTCTTTTAAATAATTATCAATTTCATGGACTTGCATGTGTGTAAAGACAGAAAATAAAAATACTTTATGAAAGTGTTTATCGGGATAAGGAAACTTGAAAATACTTGCATCTTCGATATTACTATTATACAAATCGTTATTCAAAGCAACATATGTAAAATTGAAGTTAGGGAAATCCCTGCTTATTTTTGATTGGCACCATTCTACCCCCTTTCCCACAACATCAAAACCTTCGTATCTACCAGAATCATTCAAATATTCCGTTAACGGAACTGCTGTTCGACCGATTCCACTTCCTATATCTAAAACACAATCGTCTCTGCGCAGACATATATATTTTATCAAGAGTGCTAATTGACGTTTTCCTTGTTTTATAAAATCACCGGATCCTATATAAATATCACCCTTGAGTGGCTCATATTTTACTCGTTTTTGGACAATCGTTTCAATTATGTCAATTGGGAAAAAGTATAATTTCCGAATAAAAAACCTCATGTTTGGAGAAAAACTATAATATATCTTTCTTAAGTTCATAATGATATTTAAAGCCAGAACGACCCAAATTTGCTGGCTGACTCAATTTATTATACGTTATGTCCACCTTGGTGATAGAAATACCTGTGACTAAATGCATGAGACACATATCACGTCACTTCATTATTTCTTCGAGCACATTGCCCAATTCTTGTACTTCCAGCCTCCTTCCAAAAATTAGACCATCTGGTCCGATTAAGAGATTATCCGGTATTCCATCTACACCATAAATTAATGCAGCCATATTATTCACTCCCCTTAAATCACTCAAATGATGCCAACTGAGTCCATCATCCTTAATCGCATTTTTCCACTGATCTCTATTGCTATCTAAAGAAATACCGACTATTTCAAATCCTTTCGGTTTGTAGTGTTCATACACTTTCTTTAATGCCGGATTGCTAATCCGACAAGGTGCACAATTTGATGCCCAAAATTCTAACAAAGTATATTTATCCTGTAGATTCGAGAATTCCTTAGTGATTCTATTGGTGTCAGTCATCGAAAAATCAACAAATAAATCGCCTACTTCCGGACTGCGATTTAAATTGATAAAATTTTGAATTAGCTTCCCATTTACAGACGATACTGCTTTATTGGACATTTGGTTAAAAATACTCTTCACTTCTTCTATTCCCCATTGAGCCTTGTAAATATTAAGAATTCGGATACTTACCGGCGAATTCGGATATTGCCTGCAGAAATCCTTTTCAATTTCGTATCTTTTATCCAAGAGCCCAAATTGAATATCCATCAATGAATCTTTATTTAGTTTGCCCTCCCTTCGTAACGATCGGTTATTATTCATAGCTGTTCGCAAGGGTTCAATCTTTTTTTCTAACTCTTCATGCTCAATTTGTGCCAGGGAACCATAAATTTTTGCATTTCCTAATTCACGACCATCGGTAATGAATTGGACATTTTTATTTTCTATGTAAAATCCCTTTCTATTTCTGGAATTTTCAATCCTTAATTCCACGTAAGAGGATTCATCTAAGCGACCATGCATAGCAAAGGAATTGTCAAATATCACTGCTTTATTAATAATACTATCATTTAATATGAGAAGGACAACCGTGCTATCCGGAAGATCTTGAACAACTCCAGATATTTCATAACCTTCAAGGGCAGAAGTATTACATGAATAAAGTGCAGATATTAGAATAATTGAAAGAAGTAAATTTTTCATTACAAATATTTAATTAAAAGTAATGATTTTTTAATTAGTCTTGATGCACGATCAATGAGTAATATGAGTCACAGCAACCTTAAAAACCTGACGTCCACCTGGACAATTATAACTATTTACATCAACCCATCAATCCTTTCCAATTCAATAGCCCTTGAAGCCATTATCCCAAAAGCAGTAACCGCATGATTGAAATGCGCAAACCTGGGATCTTTGGTATGCCCCATTTTAAAGCGATAATATATTTGTTGCAACACAACAGCCGTCTTGAATAATCCAAAAGCATAATAGAATATCGGCTGTGTCACTTCTCGCCCACTCTTCTCAGCATATAATTGTAAAAACTCTTCCCTTGTTGGATTGCCCGGAAGGACAGAAGGATTGGTAAAACTCTTTACAAAAATCGGCGGATCATCAGGGTTCATCCAATAGGATAATGAGGTGCCCAAATCCATCAATGGATCTCCCAGAGTGCACATCTCCCAATCCAGGATAGCCTTGACCAAGGTCAGGTCTTCTCCATCCAGGATGACATTATCATGTTTAAAATCATTGTGTATTAAAGAGGCACCGGATTCTTTAGGCATATGATCACTTAGCCATTTAGAGACTGCTTCAATTTCTTTTTGTTCATCCGTCTTAGATTTATAATAACGACGCGTCCAACCTTCTACTTGTCGATGTATATATCCAATCGGTCTACCCAATTCTCCAAGTCCCAATTCTTTGTAATCCAGCTCATGTAATTCCACGAAAGTAGCTACGAGACTATCTGCAATATTAGCTACAAGAACAGGAGAAAGCTCCTTCCCCATATCGTGACGAATGATGACTCCTTCTACCCTTTCCATGACGTAGAAAGGTGCCCCGATGATCGATTCATCTTCGCAATACAGAAGTGGAGTGGGTGCTTTCTTATATCCTTTACTCAGCGCATCCAGCACTTTGTATTCTCTGCCCATATCATGAGCAGATTTAATTTTTGCTCCAAATGGTGGTCGTCTTAACACCATTTGTCGCGTACCTGACGTCAGTAAATAAGTGAGATTAGAAGCGCCACCAGGAAATTGTCTGATCGTTAAATCATCCCCAAGATTAGAAACGCAAGTTTTCAAATAAGACAGGATAGCTTCGTTATCCAGTGCTTCTCCTTTTCTAATTTCTTTGGGTTGGTCTAATTGCATCTTCACACGCTCTTATTATACATAGGTTTTCAAATCAGCCGGTAAGTGAGGGACTTCATTAAAGCTCTTCAACGTTACTCTATGGCCAGAAAATAATACTTCGCTTATCGAAGTGTTTTGTACAATACCGTTCAGTCGGATTATATTTCGATCTTGCTCAATGCCCAAGACGTGACCCATCGTAGCGCTGATCGTTCCGCCGCTTGTAAACAAACCAATCGTCAACCCACTTTCTTCTTTATGTTGATCCAGGATTTGATCATAACCTCGTTTTACCTGAATCCTGAATTCCGACCAGTTTAAGAATTCATCAGGGTGATGGTGATTAATAGCTCCCGTCGCCCACAATTCCATGGCACGATCAAAAATTAATAATCCATTTTTTATATTCATCGCTGGATTAGATTTTCGTTCGGCCTCCCACTGTCCGATTAATTCATCTTCCTCTGCTAAGATATGGAGGACACTTTTCAACACTTCCGGTCCCCTGTGTTCTTCTAATTCCTTCATTTCTATAGGATCTGGCAGATCGAGTCCGGCATCTTGATAGGCAGCCTGAACTTTCGACAACGTCTGTCGATGTCTTTTTAAAGGACCAAGATAAATATGATCAAATGTTATCCCTTGAGTTACCAGGTGATTGCCCAGATGTTCGGACTGACGATAGCCCTTTTTAGAAAGCTGATCATAATCCGCCTTCCCATAAGATGCCTGGGCATGTCTAAAATATAAAAGTCTGGACATGAGTTATTTACCTTTGAATTTTGGTTTTCTTTTTTCCATAAAGGACATTATGCCTTCCATATGATCATCACTGGCTATAAGGGCCATTTGCTCTTCTGCCTCAAAAGACAAAGTATCAAATAATCCATGGTGCATCGCATAATTAATAGCTCTTTTAGTCGCATTAAAAGCAAGCGGTGCTTTTTGTGCAAGGTTAGTGGCTAAAGCTATCGCCTCTTCCATGAGATTGTCACCATCCACAATACTATTTATGATCCCCATTTCCAGGCATTCTGTCGCAGGAATCTTTTCACCTCCATAAATTATTTCCAGTGCCTTGGTGTACCCTACAGCTCTTGTTAGAAACCATGTAGAACCAGCATCTGAAACCAGTCCAATATTTACAAAAGCAAACCTCATACTGGCATGTGCCGCCATAATTTTATAATCGCAAGCCAGACCCAAGCCAATTCCTGCTCCAGCCATAGGGCCGTTAATCGCACAAATCACAGGTTTGTGCATGTCCGTGATTAATCTGACGAGATTCCCATAATTTGTCTTTAGATCATCCCGTACATCTCGTGGTGACGGTCTGGAAGCAAGATCTCCTACATCTGCTCCAGCACAAAACCCTTTCCCACTACCTGTCAAGATGATAGCCCTGATTTGATCATCATTTTTACAATCGTGCAGTAGCTCGAGCAGTAAAAATTTAAGATCCTGGTTGATGGCATTATAAACAGCGGGTCTGTTTAAAGTGATCGTAGCTATCGCTCCTTCTTTACGCAACAAGACTATTTCTTTATTCATTTTATAACATTTGTTCGAAGAAAAAGTAAAAGACCGAATTTATTACATTAATTATTGGCGTCATAAGATTCTACTAATTGCTTGTTAATCAATTGCCTAAGTAGCTGGCAGACATCCTCTGTTAATTATGGGAGGAGGAGACTGACAGAAACATTTTGTCTATCTTGGCTTTCCCTCTAATTTGCCGGTGGAATAAATGTTTTTTAACTATGAAGTTTTTAAATACGCCCGACGATCGTTTTCAAGAATTGGACGATTACCCCTTTGCTCCTAATTATCTTGATATCGAACACGGAATGCGGGTTCATTATATCGATGAAAGAGGATCTTCAGCTACAGAGACTATACTCCTGATGCATGGTGAACCCAGTTGGTCTTACCTGTATCGCAAGATGATACCCTCCCTGGTCGCTGCAGGATACAGATGTATTGCACCTGATCTGATCGGATTTGGTAAGAGCTCCAAACCAACCGAACAATCTGATTATACCTATGCGAATCATATCAGATGGATGCAGCAATTGTTAGATCATCTGGATCTTACCGATGTTACTTTCTTTGGACAGGACTGGGGTGGTCTGATTGGACTGCGTCTGGTGGCCAACCATCCAGACAGATTTGCCAGGATTACCGTATCTAATACGATGTTACCGACTGGAGATCATACACCCACTGAAGCCTTTTTAAAATGGCAACGGTATAGTCAAAAGGTAGAAGAATTCCCGGTAGAATTTGTAATGCAGGGCGCGACAACTACAGAACTTCAGGACAAAGTCTTAAAAGCATATCGTGCCCCATTTCCAGATGATCAATATACGGCCGGGGCGAAAATATTTCCAATGTTGGTGCCTACTACACCGGATGACCCGGAATCAGAGAATAACCGAAACGCATGGAAAAATGTATTTAGTCAGTGGACAAAACCATTGATCACATTGTTTGGTGATAAAGATCCGGTCACTGCCGGCGGAGACCGGGTATTTCAGAAATTAGTGCCCGGAACTAAAGGTCAGGCACATACGACTATTGAAGGAGGGGGACATTTTATCCAGGAAGACCGAGGCCTTATTCTGGCAGAGCATATTATCGAATTTGTAAACGCTAACCCTTTATAGGAATATAATATGATAGATTACGGTACCAGGTTAAGCGTAAACAAAATTGATTTTCACGATGCAAAGGTCGTGCACCTGTATGCTCCAAAGGCTGAGGCAGTACCGGAAGGCAGTGTCTTAATGAGATTGGACAAATTTGCCTATACTGCAAATAACACTACGTATGCCCTTGTCGGAGAACGAATTGGATACTGGCGTTTTTTTCCAGTCCCAGAAGAAGGTTTTGGCATTATCCCCTGCTGGGGATTTGCGGATGTGATTCATTCAAAAAATGAACAAATAAAAGAGGGACATAGATATTATGGTTTTTTCCCAATGGCCACCCATCTCATAGCTCAACCCGGCCACATCAATTCGAGAGGATTTACAGACATGGCAGAACCCAGACAAGGACTAGCTGCTATTTATAACCAGTATGTTGATTGTGGACAGGATCCATTATACCAGGAACATATGGAAGAAATGCAGGCATTGGTTAGACCATTATTTACAACCTCTTTTTTAATCCATGATCAATTAGTAAATCATAAGTTTTATAATGCCCGACAAATTATATTGGTCAGTGCTTCAAGCAAAACAGGACTCAGTCTGGCCAGTTGTCTGAAAAATGAAAATGTAAGAGTCATCGGACTGACTTC
>JAJCYJ010000612.1 GCA_029262975.1 Saprospiraceae bacterium | reverse complement strand
TAATAATAATGTGCCATTATTCCCATTACTGTACAGGCATACATAATAATCATTATTGTCACTGGAGATGTCCCTCCAAAAGACTGTCGATTAGAAGAATTGGGGAAATCTGTGGTGGCTATGAGAATAAATACAAAAAGGAGAAGTAAGCCTAATTGTGTTAGGGCCCTTTTATAAGTTCGATTTATAATTATCTCATAAATTATTATAGAAAAATAGATTGCAATAAAGACTTTGATCGATACTATTATTATTGGAACCACAATAAAATTTAATCCTGTTTTCTAAGAATCGGCATTTAGACGCATTCCGAGAATGAAATTCATGAAATAATTAAGAATTTGAAAATTACTCTTAATCCTATCTTAAATCAATACTTAATTTTAAGAATATTTTATTCGATTTGATTGTATATTGTTATAGAAGCAGATTTATTTTATCGTAAGTTGTAAAATGAATTTTACAATATTAGGATGTAGGCTAGTTGAAGTTGTCTCAAAGAACCTATCGAATAGCCTTTTATTAAATATAATATTTCTGCCTCACAAGGTGTTTAGTTCATACAACCCGTAGTATTAATTTCTAATATAGATCCTGAATCAACCTGGAAGTTCTTTATAAGATCAGTACTGGTCCCTGCACTGAGTATAACATTTGCATCATTTCGTATGACAAAATTACCGGTCAGTCCATCATATGAAATTGTATTTTCAGCCTGGTGCAATCCACTTGCAAAAAGACAAGGTCCAGTATTGCATACTTCCGCAATAGTCATATTACATGGTGCGGTCATTACATCGACCTCCCATGCACCACGACCATAAGTTGCCGCTCGAATTTTATTGGGAGTGGTGCCATAAAAAATCCTTAAGTCCTTCACCTGTGCATTGGGTAAGTTATTTGAATGAGGAATCCAGGAAGACACCATATTGTTGATAAAAAAAACACCATAATCTGCTCCTATATAAATATTGTCGGCCGCAGTGCCATTCTCATAGACGATCGTATTAATCGGAATATTAGGTAAGCCTGAAGATATATTTGCCCAGGTAGTACCACCATTTATACTTTTAAATACTTTATTGCCGGCACTATAACCGGAAAAGGTCACCCAGACTTTATTGGCATCTGTGTCAGAAAAAGCGATCTTAGTGATCATTGCACTTCCCGTCGGTAAAGTGCCCGTTATATTGGACCAGGTAGCACCTCCATTAGTAGATTTTGCAAGAGCTGTTCCACTGGTCGCGAAGACGATTGAAGTATCAGATTTGGCTACGGTAAATTCTGTTATAATATCTCCCCCAAAAGGCTCTCCAAGTTTTATCCAGCTCGTCCCGTTATTATTTGATCGATAGAAGTCACCTCGCCCCCCGACCAGGTAGGTGTCACCCAAAATTGGATGTTGTCGGATCGCACTGAAGAAGGCACCTTGTGGAAGTCCTACAGATATACTACTAAAACTTAATCCACCATTCGTAGATAATTCGTGTGTTCCGTTTGTGCCTGTAACTACGATATAATTGTCATCTCCCCGGTCTATAAAACAATCTTCTCCATCTCCGCCACCGCCTTTGGCAAGATTCCACAAACTGTCGGGATGTACTGAATTACCTGTTTCAATTGTTCCGATGTCTTGTAGTCCACAAACGATGCGATTAGCAGTAAGTGTTGATATACCAACTGTATTCTGTTGCGAGATGGCCATGTTTCCGGTAATATCCTGCCAGGTCGAGCCAGAATTCTTAGAGCGATACAACCCTCCGTCACAACTAGAATACATAGTCGACGAATTAGCAGATAAATGAACGATCTCATGTACATCGGCGTGCATATAGGGTTTTCCTCCATCGCCTATCCAGTGAGAAATGATAGACCAATTGACGCCACCATCTGTTGATTGCCATTGATTTATGCCTCCTACTGTCACCAAATTAGCATTGGCTGGTGATGCGGTTAGTGCGAGATCATAGAATGCCTGACCTCCTACATCCATACCATCAACATTAAAACCCAATATGTTTGGAGTCGTAGATTGCTCTGTAAATGAAGCACCACTATTAGAAGAACGATAAAGGCCCAGGAAGCCACTATCAGATTCCTTACCGCAAAGGGCATAAACTACTGCCGGATTGTTGGCTGAAACGGCAATCACCACTCGCACAACATTGGAATTTGGAAGGCCCGTTGCTGATTCGACAAAGGAAACGCCATTATTTGTCGATTTATAAAAGCTTGTTTCAGTAGAAGCATAAATAATATCAGTATCCTCTGGCTTATATTCTAAATCTTTGATTGGAACAAGAGGAGCCACCTGTGTAAATGTTGCCCAACCATCTGTGGTTCTGAATATCCCGGCATTTGAAGCCAGGTGCATCTTCAAAGGATCATTGGGATCCATTAATAATTTGGTTGTTTTTTGGTTGATGGATGCGGACCAAACAAGGCCGGTAGGATTCCAGGAATTTCCTCCGTCTGTAGATTTTAATACACCAATACTCCGGCGGTCACCTTCCACATCTCCAGTGGCGAGATACATAATATTGGTGTTAACGGGGTTTATCGCCAAATCAGCAACACCTATTGCTGCTAAAAAATCAGTATTTGAACTCCATGTGGCACCGTAGTCTGTAGATTTCCACAATCCTCCATCGGCCGCCCCTGCATAAAGTGTCAGCGTGTCAGTCGGATGAACCCGGAGCATATTTAGTCGGCCATTACCTGAATCAAAACCAGTCACCCTCCCGAAAGGGCCCAATTCTGTCCAAACAGGACCAATACTTTTATTGTTTGTTGCTTTGATATTTGACGCTACTTCCCAAGTCTTATAATTCTCATATTTCATAGAAGGTAAGGTCAAGTTACCTGAAGGATACACCCTGTATTTTGTTTGGTTTTCCCAACGTTTGAATTGCTTATAGCCTTTACCTTTCTGATATTCCCGGTCTTTCCAATAAGTGTTAAAGCTTGTCTGAAGGTCTTCGAATGTGACTCCTGGTGCAGGATTATTGTATGTTCTCCATAAGGATTCATCTACTTGTGCAGAAGCTTGTATGGTTAGAATAAGGCATATGATAATTTTTAACAACTTGCCCGTTTTCTTTATTAATATTCGTGATGACATCATTTTCTGTTTGATTGATTTGAACATAAACACTTTTCAATTTTAAATGAGTTCCCTTGTCTAATGACACTACATTAGATGACTTGGTAAGCAATTTTCTGCTTTTTGAACAAATGGTGATTAATAGTTGAAAATAGAATTACTGATATTGAAAAGCAATATTTTAAATAAATCAATGATCCAAAAGGGGGGTACAAAAAAGGGGACAATGAATAAAT
>JAJCYJ010000611.1 GCA_029262975.1 Saprospiraceae bacterium | reverse complement strand
TTGCAAATCAGTCATCCAATTAAAATGTAAAAACGTATTCGTCCATACTTGAACTACAAGTAACACATAGATTATACTTTTCAGAAGAGACGTATATGTTATAAATGGCTTCAAACAGGAGCGAAATTAGCAATTTTGAACGCCGAAGGTAACAATTATACTAATATATCCAGATACAAAACTGTTCTTATTAACTCGGTATTAACTAGTTGAGATTCATCAGAATAAAATCAACTGCAGTAGGTGTTTTTGACTCCTTATATGCATCCTCGCATCAAGTTGACTGAGCTTATAAAGCGGCTACGCACTCGCTCACCGAGATCTTGTATCCATTGACGAGCAGACCTCTATCTTAGATAGATCGGATATATAACCTGCTGTCAAATAATCATGATAAATGTATTGTTCAGATATCCTGCACATATTGCCGCATCACTTCAATCAATCAACCTGCTGCTCGCAACCAACAACTAAATATCATATCTCAAGCACCAATAACTTACGCAATCTCCAGAATTCTTACTTAATCTGCCCTAATATCCAACCTGATATTTCATTTAAGGCAATCGGTGAAAATGTTTGTTCAATACTTCCATATTCAGTAGGAGACCCGGTCGTACATTCCTGAAACAAGTGATTTAGATTGGCCAATTCCTTAGTTGTAACATTCTTATTCCCTCCTCCTTTTATAGAGTTCTCTATAGAGGCCAGGTTAACCTTTGGTGGAACTTGTAAGTCTTTTTCTCCATTAATTGCTAATACCGGGCATTTAACATTTTTCAGATTAGAAACCGGATCGTATTTTAAAAAGTATTGCATCCAAGGAGATGTCAATTGTTCGACATTGCTATTAATGAATGTCTCGATGTTCAGTCCTTCAGGAATGTGCTCAGGGTTTTCATCAATACCTTTTTGAAAATACGTTCTTAATGAATTTTTCAGTGCTTCGTTGCCATTGTTTTGTAAAACCAGATCCAATGAGCCTTTCAGAAATTCAAGCTCTTCTTCTAATTCAGAATCGACTTTCCCATTCGCCCTTCCGATCAGCTTTGTTTGCAATAATAAAATGTCATATCCAGAAATTCCAGTACCTGCTAATAGAACTATAAATGCTACATCATCAGATCCGGCAGCAACCATCGGTGCTATTAGACCACCTTCACTGTGACCAATCAATCCTATTTGTTGTTTGTCAATATCATTTCGGGTTTTTAGATATGCAACGGCACTTCGGACATCAGAAGCAAAGTCTTTAGAGTTCGCTGAACTAAAATCGCCGGTGGATTGTGCAGTACCGCGATCATCATATCTCAATACACCAATACCTTTCCTGGTCAAATGATCGGCCAAAATCAAGAAAGGCTTATGACCCAATAATTCCTCATCTCTATTCTGAGGGCCACTGCCTGATATCAGTACAGCCACCGGGAACTGTCCATTACTAGACGGTAATGTCAGTGTCCCGGACAATGTGATATTGTCACGTGCATTAGTAAAAGATACTTCTTCTGAATAGTATGGGTATGGCTTCTTTGGTTCCTGAGGACGGACTACTATTTCTTTTTCAACTATTTCTTTAGAAAGGTTTAGTGGAATAGAAAGTCCTGCTTGCTTGAAAGTGCCTTTTACAATGTGGTCATCCCCTAAGACGCCGTCATATCCGATCCCGAGATTCAGAAGGGAGATTTTTAAGTTTAGATTGTCAAAACTCACAGAAGTTACCGGTATACCTTTTGCATTTTGGTCTGGACTATCCATTGTAGCACTATAACCATCTTCTGTCTTTTGAATATGAAATACAAGCCTCAACTGGGTCCCTTGTACATTTAATATTCCATTCCATTGGCCAGATATTTCCTGTCCACAGACTGAAAGCGATAGAAATAAGGTCGAGACGATTAGCAGAAAATTTCTCATAGTCAATTTTATAATAGCCGTAAAAAGGATATAATTTAAATTCTTTCGAATCTCCATCTCATTCTTAGGAAGCAAAAGTCTTACATTTATTAAATCCTTAGAGGGCACGTAAAAATACAACCATTTCCTAATACTATAATTATAATCCGATAGAGGCTAAACTCCACACTTCTTAAAGCAACTCCTTTTGTACGTAAAATAACACATTTGCCCTCAAGAGGGCGTTTACTTATAGTTTTGGTTGAACATTATAAATGGGATGTAACAGGACACATCAGGTGATTATATAACGGGCTTATCCATTACAACCCGATACCTCATTTATAAAGCTTCAAAAATGATCAACTTTATTTCATCCGTCCTCCTGTTTGGCGCTATTGTAAAGTCTGTAGACGCTTTTAAATAGGCGATCGATACTAATCATAACGACTTGGCCAGGGATAAAATCTTGCCAGCTAAGAGTTGACACCTGATCCCTGGGGCCATATTTATAAATTCAAACTAACCTCTATCTTTCTTACTAATTTTCCGATTCTAAACGATCTAAACGGGATATAAGTCGTTCAATTAATTCGGATTGCTTCTTAATCATTTCCTGTTGTTCTTTAATAGCTTCTACTAACAATGGAGTGATCATAGAATAATTTACGAAGTATGCTCCGTCCGTTGTTTTATTTACTGCTTGCGGAATTATATTTTCTAAGTCCTGTGCCATGAGGCCCACAGCTGCAAGTGACTCCTGATCTTTCAATTTTTCTGACTCTGTTATTTTATAATTATAAGCATATGATTTCATCTTGAGCACTTTACTTAATGACTTATAAATCGGTCTGATATTTGTCTTTCTATTTCGATCACTGAGCGTCCATACGCCGGAGTCATTTAGATAAAGGATTCTTGCATTGTTATCATAGGGATTAATGTCATCAGAATCCATCCTATCTTCATCCAAAATCTGCAGAAAAGCGGTAACACCTCCATGCGCATCTCCAGGTGACCATAGAGTAAGTGTTTCTCCATTTCCGGAAATCCCAGATCCATCGATCAGATTTTCGGCCGTAGCCAGAAGAAAGTTACCCTGAAGTCCATTATCCGAAAAATCCTGAGGAGCTCCTTGTCCATTCGCTTTCCATTTGGCAGTAGGAACTAGGACACTTTCAGCAGTATCTTTATGGTTTAATTTTATATTCCCATCCCGTGCCAGCTTCATCGTGACCCCAGGGTTACCTATTGTTTGAAATGAGAGATCACCTTCATCACTAGAATTAATCGAGCTTACTTTGAGATTATTCAGAAAGAGAATGTCACCATCATCTATTCTAAAATTACTGCCATCCGCTGAATATATCATTTGCCCGGTACCTGTCAAGCGTAGCCTTTCTATAGTCTTTGTACTGAATATCATCGGTGCATCGGCGACTTGAACGAGATTAGCTGAATAAGGTTCAAAGCCAAGGCTATTAGGATTCCCATACGCTAATTCAAACAACTTATCGGCATCGAAAAATAATTGGATCGATTCTGAACCCGCAGAGTCCTTATTAATAAGAGTTAGTCCCACTCCTATATTAGTATCATATTCTATCTCTTGCTGACTTTGGGCCTTCACATTCACAGGTGCCCAGATAAGCGTACAAATAAGCGCACTTATAAGGTTCAATAAATTTTGTCTAATAATTAAGTTTTGCTCAATCATGATGTCTTTTTTATAATTATAAATATAATGGTCATTAGAATTATTGAACTTTTAGTTGTACATATTTGCGATTCAAAGGTTCACTATTTTATGATTTGATATTCTTTTTTTAGCGCACCTATTTCATTTTTCAAATTACTATTCTCAGTTTTCAATTCTTCTATCAACTGCAAATATTCTGACCTCATGGCATTAACTGCTTCAACAAGCAGTGGTGTAATTTTACTATAATCCATTCCGATAGCATCAACCCCATTGGCTTCATAATTTACAATTTCAGGTAATACTGCTCCGACCTCTTCAGCGATAAATCCGATATCGTGAGCACCGCCATGCTCCTCATCCCAATTGTAATAGACTCCTCGCAGAGCTTTTATTTTTTCTATAGGTCGGTCAATATTTCTAATTTCAGACTTCCATCTCCGTGAAGATGAACTACCATAATTCATACCTGCTCCAGCTGCATAAAAATCGTATCCATTTGCAGAGCTACTGCTCCCGTAAACTCCGAAGTTCACGCCGGTTGTCTCAGTGGCATTACCGTACACCCCAATTCCAATGTCAGAATTCGTGAGTCCATAAACCCCCGTATTGGGCCCTGATGTACTTGTAGCCTCACCACTTACTGCTGTACCGAAGTTTTGTACCGTCACACCTCTCATCCCATAAAGCCCACCTGCTCCATATACACCCGTTCCATTAGAGGAGTTCGTTTCTCCATAAACGCCATAGCTGAATCCAGAGAAAGCAGCCGCTAATCCAAATAGCCCTCTGCCGTCTTCCGAAGCTGTCTGCCCATATACGCCTGCAGTTGTCCCTGTTGAAGCATCTACAAAACCCTTAACACCGTATCCATCGGGTGAAGTGGTTTCTCCTTGGACTCCGGTATTTGGGCCTGTCATACCTACATTCCCTTTAACACCAATGCCAATATTTGATGAGCTTGTACCAAAGACACCAATGGTTTGTCCGGTTGGATGGACAGAGAATCCTTCGACGCCAATACCAAAAGGGGCGTCAGATTGACCTCTAACGCCTCTTGTATTTCCTGTCCCGGAATTTGCATGCCCAGATATTGCGATTCCTCCATCAGCCAGAGTCATTCCAGATATTGCTGTCCCGGTACCGCTTACATTATTGTTGATGCCCATGAGTCCATTTCCTTCTCCTGAATTGGTCACACCCTTGACACCATAATTCATTCCTGTTGTGGTCTTGGCGGTACCCGAAATAGCAGTGCCGGTTGTGGAATTAGATGTGCCATCAATAACTGCATTGACGCCTGTGGTCGCATTATTGCTCGCTGATATGGCCACTCCATCCGGCGCTGCGACAGTAGCTTCTATCGCAACGGGTACACCCACAGTACTGTTACTAATAGCACTTATACCTATTCCATATTTAGATTCACTACTTGCAAATAATGCAACGCCGCCAATAGCCGTATCCTGGTTAGAGGCATATACTCCATATCCATTGGGCGAAGAAGTTGTCCCGGAAACGCCCGTACCAAATGCCTGAGTATCTCGTGCAATTCCTTCTACACCGATGCCACCATAAGTCTCACCTCTGACACCTGTTCCATTGCCAGAAGGTCCACCTGCTACCCCCTCTACACCAATACCCATGTTCGATTGAGTGATGCCACGAACTCCGGTATTAAAACTGGCCGTATCAAATGCAAAACCGATGAGCCCGGTTCCGGTTTCTGTATCTGCCTGTATGCCGGCGCCATTCATACTATATGCATTTGCCCCCATTAGCCCCCCTTCAAATACCGCCGCAATACCCTTATCCGTCGGGTGAATAGACTGGACATACAAACCAATAATATCATCTAAGGTATTTCCTGTAAAATTTACCTTGATCACGGCAACAGTATCTAGAGAGGCAGGATTGCCTGCAACATCTAGTTGCTTTTGACCTATTAAAGTAATCGAGGAAAAAATTAATCCAAGAAATAAAATATGCGTCTTCATTGTGAAGATTATAATGTTAGAAAATGAAAAATGATTGATGCACCGAGCGCTATGCTATTTGTTTTCTAATGCTTCTATTCTAGCAACTAATTGATCTATAATTTGCTGCTGCTCCTGGATAGCTTTGATCGCAAGCACTGAGAAAGTAGCATAAGAGAGCGTTTTATATCCTTCTTTTTCAGTTACAAGATCTGGGAATAATTTTTCAACTTCCTGTGCTATGAATCCCATAGTCTTATGAGTGGATTTGACCTCCTTGAAATTATAATTAGTCGCTCTCAATTGCAGTACTCGTGACAAGACACTTTCAACATTTTCAATATTTGATTTTAAGCGCACATCGGAGAAAGTTTTATAATTAGCCCCATCTGATAAATCTATAAATGCACCAGGTGATGTACCCTGATATCGCCATGTATAATCCGCTCCACCGTCAACCTCAACAGTCCAAAAGTCTAGAATATCTGTGCTCTCAAGATATAAGCTTTTTTGGCCAATCCCTTGTTTGATATTCACCCTGGCGATTGAGTTAAAGACTGTCGTTCCAATGCCCACAATTCCCGAAGGATTAATCGCCATATGAGTAGGCCCTCCAGCTCCATAATTTAGTCTAAAATCACCGGCGTCCCTTACTTCAAATTCAATAATCTCTGAATTGTCGCGGTTTTCGAGAAGCAAGCCTCCATCTCGTTGTAACGTAAGCACTCCTCCAGGTGTCCCTAAAGTACTCACTTTGAATTCTCCGATTCCATTATTAATCGTAACGACTTTAGGATTACCTCCCAAAATGTCATTTACAAATGAAATGTCCCCCCCGCCAACGGTGAGATCTTTCTTAGCTATAACACTGCCCTCGGTATCTATATCCTGTGCTTCAAGATTAAAGGCGAGACTAATTGAAATTAGTAATAATGCTAAATTTAGTAATCGTTTCATTGTATTAATTTTTAATGTTATGAATGATATGTTTTGTTAATTCTATAATTCGAAAATTCCCTTTTCAAAAGCGACCCTGACCATGCCCGCTGTATTTCTGACATTTAGTTTGCATAAGAGATTTTTGCGGTGGTCATTGACTGTATGAAAACTGATAAATAATTTGGACGCAATCTCCTTAGCTGTATACTCGTAAGCTATAAGCTGTAAGACTTCCTTTTCGCGTGATGATATCTGTATCATGATTTGGACTTTAATTGGATGAACAAATTCAATTATCTGAGCAATCAGCAGCGATCAGACTACTATTTTCGTCTGATCGACTGCTTTGCTAACTAATTCGTAGTGTTTCATAAATGCTGTAGAAATGATGCTTCAAACTGAATGGCTCCCAGAAAAGGAGTGGTTTTATTAAGTACATGATTGATGTGTTTTAGTTAGCAATTATGTTGTAGTAGTTTTTACGTTCTGCAACTCGATTACAAACTTAAGTGCACTGATTCAATAGACTTTGCTCATTTCCGACATCGTCTTGCTCATTTCCGACATCGCACATAATTAATTGATATACAGGACTTTATATCTGTATAATTTTTAATAGAAATGCATATTTCAGACCCAACTCTATAAAAATATATAGGGAGAAATCAATAAAAGAAGTGGCAATGCTACGCACCCATAAAGATTAACTACTGGATTTTATACATACATTTTTGCATTCTTTTCAGATCTTGAGAAAAGCTGATCTGTACCAACAGTATATTTTTGATATCTTGTTTATGCAATCTTTCTTTCTGGATCACTTCATCCAATCAAATGACAATAATAAATAGTGGATCAAGAGGTTTTGAAATCTACTGTCTCTTCTTGAAAGGATGTCCAAACATGAGCCAGCCTGTCAGGGTATTCCTGGTCATCTTTTTGTTATGCTTGTCTGTCCAAGTGAAAGCACAGACACGAGATGTAAATATAGATAGTCTTAAAAAATTAGTAGAAGTCACAGTTCACGACACAGTTTCGATCAATAATCTCTTATATCTCTCATACTTGCAGACATTTCTTTACCCTGACGACGCTATAGAGTATGCACTGATTGTAAGAAGAGAAGCACCCAAGATACCCTTCGAAGAGGCATATTTAAAAAGTTTCTATATGGTGGCCAAGGTATATAATGGCCTTGGTCTT
>JAJCYJ010000610.1 GCA_029262975.1 Saprospiraceae bacterium | reverse complement strand
GTTTGACTCACTCTCTCCAAGTCTGAATATATATTCAAAAAGCTCCGCCATATTTTCAACATCTTTATCCTCGTAAATAAAGTATTCATCACCAGGATTTTTAGAACTATTTTCATTATTTGTTTCACATATTTCATGTATATCCGGCACAAGATGCTCAATCCCATCAAAGCTTTGATGATTATAAATCCCTCCAACTGACGGATCGATATAACGATTTAAAAAATGCTTTTTCAATGTGCGCAGAAGGTCCAATAATTTTTGAAAATCCGGAAGTTCGTCATTAGGCATCCATAGTGAAATTCCAAAATGTCCTTGCCTTCTACTTTGGACTACTCCTTGATGATTCACTGAGGCATCAGAAATCATACCTATAGTAGTTACTCCTATTAGGTCACCGATAAATATTATGTGAAAATGTTCTTCATTACCTGGCATACTTTTGAGATATGCCTGCATATCATTGATGCCGTATACTTCGGATATATTCTTGACTGCTGCTGATTGAGTCCTATCTATGTCGGCTCCAAAACCAAAATTGTAAAAATACAAATCGTTAATCCCGTTACGGGTTCCGAAAATATGCAACCCAAACTTACTATTGTCAACGACTCGAAGCATTACTACCTTTTATTATTTATGGTTTGACTCATATGCGGTATTGGTTAGCCATTCATAGACTTCGTCATTACCTTTTGGATTATGTGTGTATCTGTTTTTTTTCTCATCCAGGTCACTACTAATCGAGTAGGTAAATGTTTTATATGAATATTGGTTTCCATTTTTTTTCTGTAGATCTAAAATAGTCTTATGAAATGCGCCACACTTCTTTAAGATAAAATCATCTACAGAGGAAAACCCTTCAAATTCTGCCTTGTCCCACTTGGTCACAATCAAACCGATTCCGATTGTCTTCTTTAGAACGTCATACTTTTCAAACATATTCAACACATTGCTATAAAATCCTGATAAAAGCATTTCTGAAGGGGTAGTTGTTAATGAACCATCGGCTGCTTGCACGCGAGATTCCCAACGTATAATGTATTCTCCTACAGGAATCGTAAACAGCAATATCTTAGGGTTATCCTTACTAAAAGTAATCGATCTCAAATTGCTGGGAAGGCTTTCTATTCCCTGTTCAAATGAGGATTGATATGTTTCTCCGGATATATCCGTCAAATTAAGAGGATATACATGAGTTTGAACCTTATTTCTACGAGAAGCTCTTTCTCTCCTAAGGTCCAAAGGAATATTTGTACAGGTGCCGCCATGAGTTCTGTCAATCAACTTATTTTGCGCAATAGCTGCAATTAGTCGTTGAGAATAATCATAAGATCCGGACACATCGCTTAGAATTCGTGCACTTCTGATTGTCTCCTGTATATAAAAGAGATGAGATGCTAAAAACATCGTCTTCCCGGCAGCTCTATTTCCAATAAGCAAAACATCATTTCTGTCTTTAAGCATGGTGGTTTCGGTAGGTAAATTGATCTTAATCAATTCCTCTGGAAGACCTAATACATTACTCAAATGATGTGTACGTCCTTTTTTTGCCAGAAAATCTTGTACTTCATGTTTTTCAATCGCTCCTCGCTCGTACAAATATTGTAAATCCTCATCATAAAGCTGGCCTGTCTCAAGTTTGTTTCTGATCCAATTATTTGCATCCTTCAGATAACGAGAATCACCAGGAAATGGGTAGGGTCCAAATACTTGCTGCACTTTTATAGTCCCCATCGTCAAGGCATGTGACCAGTCAGCATAGGCTTTTTCCCGCTGCGGATCCGGAGGAGGAGGTGGGTATTTACCGGTAATATCAAAATATTGCTTTTCCGTAATATCCTTTCTTTCATAAAGTATATCAGCAAAATCAAACAAGGTCTTTCCAATCGTATCTAAATAAGTTCGTGCAGCCTTTGGACCTCCTCTAAGCAAATCGCTATAAGCAAGTTTTATTTGTTCTTTTGTCATTATTCGTCTTTTTTCATTAATCCAATTAGAAAAATTAGCGCCTCCTCTTTCTTTGATGGTAAGGATTTTCTTTCAAATTTTGTGTCCTCCCTTTCGCCATCATGAATGAGGACAAGAGTAATAATGGAATCAGTATAACTAGAGGGGCAAATATTGTGGGGTTTAATTTATGCAATGACCCGATTAATCCAAAATCATATCCACGGGTTTCAAAAGTTGTATTATCAATCATTTGAACAGGTGAATCACAATTTCCAATAATTTCTTTGGTGAAAACTGCTGAAAGATTTTGCTTTTGCAGATCAAATGTAGCACCCAAAGGCTCAGACATTTGGACAATATTCAGAGGATTCTTAATATTCGCTGCCAAATGTAGAAATCTTTCCTTTTCAGCGGTAGCATCTGCAATCGCATCCTGTAAGTTTAGGAACCCATGTTCACAGACTTCAAATTCATTTAATATATTTTCATAAGTCAAGAATAGAGTTGAAGTTGATCTGAATTCCTTAGCTTTCATTCCAATAAAACTTCTATAACTCTTGGCATCATCGTTCGTATCCGTAAAGAAGTTGTGGAGATAATGATGACTTGAAAGAATCAAAGGAAATAAAATAACGATGAAGCCAATCCATGTAAGAAGTGGATGCTTATCGATGGATCCAATTTTGATTAACTCTAGCCTTTTAACCAGCAAATATAAGATGACAGAAAGCACGATACTTACTACGGCAGCAATAAGTACATTTCCGATCCATAATGAAAATCCAAGCATTGATAAAACAAAAAGTAAGACGATCGAACATGCTAAAAAAATATACGTGTATTCAGGTGCCTCACTTCCCGGTGTATAAAAAGTAAATCTATGTGCCATAGTCATTAAGTTTTGTATTAAGGTTATTATCTGCTATTACAATCCATTTTTAATCGATTAATTGCATTTTGTAAACTGTCAATTTTCTCTTGTAGATCCTTACATGGGACATCAGGGACTTCACCTTTTTTAGCATATTTCAAGGCATCTGCCAATTGTATAATGTTGCCAATATAATTTGATCTTGCGCCAGATACCGGTTTCCCCGTTTCCTGTAATATCAATTTAAGGTCATAAGGAGAAATGCCAGGGTTAACCGAGTAAATAAGAGCTGCTCCACCAGCAACAAGAGGAGAGGCCATGCTCGTACCGCTCATTATACCATATTTGTTACCCGGAATAGCGCTATAAATATCATTGCCTGGAGCTGATACATCAGAATAGTCGCCCCAATTACTGAATTGTGTCTTTCTTTCTTTCTGGTTAATTGCTGAAACTTTTATTGGATATGATGATCTATCCATTGGGTCTAAGCCAACAAGAATATTCTGATTTCCACCGGCAATAACTATTGTAATATTCTGATCAGATGCAATTTGAAATAATTCATCCCAAAATGATTCTTCTTCTTTAAATTTAGTTGCAATAATTTGTTCTTGTTCCCTTTTGTCCAAATTTTGGAGCTCTTTCGCAAATAGGAGACCAAGTGATAAATTGATTATTTTTGCTCCTTTATTAATCGCATAAAGGAAGCCATCGATTACATGACTCTGGAGAATTAATCCATTAGGATAGCCAACTACAACAGGTATAATTTTACAATTAGGAGCAATTCCTGAAACTCCTGAATTATTATTTAGATTACCGGCAGAAAGTGCAGCTACGTGCGTTCCATGCTGGCCTCCAAGCGCATTCCCATTGAGCATATTAGCATTTCTTCTTTCAAGAACATTGTATGGATGTCTAATTTTTCCTTTTAATTCCGGATGTCCGAGATCAAATCCACCATCTAAAATGGCAATCATTATTTCTTCTGATCCCTGAGTAATGTCCCAGGCCTCAAATGCCTGAATAGTCTTAAAATACCAAGATTTCCTGGTTGACTTAAACCCGGGATCACCGGTGTTCACTTTTCTATTAAATATGCTTTCATGCCAAATGAGTAAATCAAAATTGTCCATTTTACTATCGAGGGATTGTTTCATTTGATTGACTTGATCAGCAGGTAGTTTTATCTGAATTCTGGCTGTTTGATAGTCTTTGTAGATAACTCTGTATTCATTTGCTGGATATAGATTTTTAAAATTTGTTACAAATTGATCCACATTCTTATTACGTCCATGTAGAGCAATGTTTAACCTGTCAGGCACAATAGAATTATATGAATCAGGAACCTTTATGAGCTCATTTGGATCTATTGGTGCAGTATATTCCTCCCATTGATCCGGCAAACCGGAAACTGGATTATCTGAATTAGTCGGATTATTACTGTTATCCCCCGGTAAATTTTGGACAGGATCTGATGTGATACCATCTTCGATTGGAGGAGGAATATTTTCCTTTTCGTCATTAATACCATTCTCGTTTCT
The DNA here is from genome assembly GCA_029262975.1 of Saprospiraceae bacterium. Taxonomy (GTDB): domain Bacteria; phylum Bacteroidota; class Bacteroidia; order Chitinophagales; family Saprospiraceae; genus JAJRXG01. Next base: position 579 of record JAJCYJ010000610.1, on the reverse strand, counting down.
ATCCTCACCATAATTTGAATCTATGTCTGATTCATTATTAATGCCATCACCATCATCATCGGCACCATTGTCATTCTGACCATCACCGTCAATATCCACATCCGCCCCATCTGGAATGCCATCATTGTCAGTATCAGAATTATAAGGTGCGGGATCCTCGGCATCAGGTACCCCATCATTGTCCTGATCTGAGGTATCAGGGTTGGGTTCCATATCATCATCGATACCATTGTCATTGATATCCTCTCCATTAGTTGTATCGACATCTGACTCATTATTGATACCATCGCCATCATCATCGGCACCATTGTCATTCTGACCATCTCCATCAATATCCACATCGGCACTATCCGGAATACCATCTGCATCCATATCAGGATTATAAGGTGCCGGGTCTTCTGAATCGTTTATGCCATCGTTATCCTGGTCCAGGGTGTCTGGATTAGGTTCTTTGGAATCATCGATACCGTTTTCATTAATATCCTCTCCGTTAGTTGTATCAACATCTGATTCATTATTAATACCATCGCCATCATCATCGGCACCATTGTCATTCTGACCATCTCCATCAATATCCAC
>JAJCYJ010000609.1 GCA_029262975.1 Saprospiraceae bacterium | reverse complement strand
CAGATTCCTGAGATAAAGAATGTCTCATTTGCGATGGCAGCACCTGCAAGTGATAACAGCTGGACAACTGATATGGACCCAACAGATCTCAATAGCCCAAGTCGTAAAGAAGTAAGAATTATATGGTCTGATGAGGCATATTTTGATACGTATAATCTCCAACTTCTGGCTGGACGATTTACGGTAAACAGAGATACGATATATACGAAAGAGTCTGATACCGGTCTTCTGCCCTCCCCCAAAGTGGTCGTCAACCAACGATTAGTAAAAGAAATGGGGTATGCTGATAATGAAGATGCACTAGGGAAGCAATTTATAATAGGCATGAACAATTGGAAAGTCGAAATAGTCGGCGTTGTATCAGACTTTAATATTTCATCACTGCATGAGGCAATAGAACCTTTAATATTGAGTCCACTAAAGAGATTTCATTGGCAGGCCAATGTAAAGTTACATGCTGGAAATGATCTAAAAGCGACGCTTGCAAGTATTAAGAATGCCTGGGAATCACTCAATCCAAAGAGTGTGTATGAATTTCAATTTGTAGATGAAAGAATCCAGGAATATTACGAATCAGAAACACGTCTTTATTCTATTTTTAAGTTCTTCACAGCTATTGCCATTTTAATTTCATGTCTTGGACTTTGGGGACTGGCGACCTTTTCAGTCACGCAACGTACCAAGGAAATAGGTATTAGAAAAGTACTTGGAGCCAGCAATACTGGCTTAGCAGTCTTGCTGTCTAAGGACTTCATGATACTTGTCTGTATTGCTTTGGTGATAGCAACACCTATAGCATGGTTTGGCACCCAGGATTGGCTCCAGCAATTTGCATACAAAGTAGACATTAAGTGGAATGTATTTGTGATGGCATTTATTAGTGCGATAAGTATTGCATTGATCACAGTGAGTTATCAGTCAATTAAGACGGCATGGTCTAATCCAATAGAATCTCTTAAAAGTGAATAGCTAATAATGATCAGAAATTATATAAAAATCGCCATTAGAAGTCTCTCCGCTCATAAGGGTTATTCAGCCATAAATATTGCCGGATTATCTATTTCGCTAACAGTGACTCTACTCATGCTATTATGGGTTCAGGACGAATGGAAAACCGACAGATTTCATGAACAGGGAGATAACATTTATCGAATAAAACGCACGATCCCTCTTGAAGGCCAAAGCCTTGATGTATATAGTGGAATTCCTTATCCTGTAATGCTCGCTGCCCAGGAGGAGTTACCGGAAGTAGAAAAATACATACCCCTTGGCCGAGGATTTGAAGAATCTCTGCAACTTAATAATGTCACTTTCAGAGCATCAGGGACATTTGGTAATGCTGCATATTTCGAAACTTTTTCTTTTCCCGTTTTGATGGGAGATGTACAGCAATTAGACAAAAAAGTTGATGCAATTGCAATATCTAAAAATATTGCTCAAAGATTTTTTGGACATGTCTGGGCAGAAGCTTCGTTAGGAGAAACTATTCATATTCATGATATAGGTGATTTTATTATTGAAGCTGTATTCGAAGACTTTCCTCATAACTCATCAGTCCAAAATGACTTCATTTATAGTTTTGACGCCCAATTAAAATCTAATGACTGGATGCTTGAGTGGACTAATTCAGGATCACAAGGAGCACTGGTATTGGCATCTGGGGCCAACCCTGAAGAGACTGCCAAAAAAATTGAAAAGATGTTTCAAGAACATCAGAGAGGCGACCGGAAAGAGGGAATTTTGTTGCAAAAATATGCCGATCACTATCTCTTTGGACAATTTGATAAAAAGGCAAATGCAATAGGTGGCAGGATAGGATATGTACGTACTTTTGGAATTGCTGCACTGCTATTATTGATTATCTCATGCATTAATTTTGTAAACCTGTCTACCGCCAGGGCATCTATCAGGGCCAAAGAAGTAGGGGTAAGAAAAACCGTAGGTGCAGGGAAACAATCGTTGATGAATCAATTTATGATTGAAGCAGGATTAATCACCTTGCTTTCAATAATCATAGCCTTTCTATTGGCCATGATGGTTCTGCCCCAGGTCAATATGATCACGGATAAAGCATTATCATTCGAAATTAATCAACCAATTATTTGGATTGGAATAATAGCAATGTTCGTTACAACTACCGTTCTCTCAGGGGCTTATCCAGCATTTGTGCTGTCTTCTTATAAACCTGTTGACGTCTTAAAAGGATCTAAAGTAAAGCAGTCCGGAAATATAAACTTCAGGAAAGGTCTCGTCGTAATACAATTCGTATTGGCATTTTTATTGATCGTCAGTGCATTAGTTGTTCAACAACAAGTACATTTTGTAAAAAACAAAAACCTCGGTATCAGTAAGGACAACCTAATGTACATTCATCAGGATGCCAAAGTCACTGCTCAATATGAAGTCCTTCGAAATGAACTAATAGCACAGGATGCAATAGCCGATGTGACTGTTGCAGGCCCTTCTCCGATAGATATGCAGGCCTCTACCAGCGGAGTCAGTTGGTCAGGAAAAAGACCAGACCAGGAGAATATTGAATTCCAGATACTGTGGACTGCCAGCAATTTCCTGGAAGTCTTTGAGGTACCCCTGGTGTCGGGTAGATTTTATCGCGAAGGATCAATATATGATACTACGAGTATCGTTTTCAATGAAAGGGCCATTGATATTATGGGTTTATCTGACCCTGTCGGAAAGGTCATTCAATGGTGGGGTAAGCCCCGTCAAATCATAGGCGTAATCAAGGATTTTCATAACCGTTCTTTATACGATAAAATTGAACCTGCCGGGATTTTACTTGATCCGAACGATGCCGGATGGCTTTTTGTCAAAGCGGAGCCTGATCAACTACCTAAAGCAATTAGTCAGTTAGAGTCTTCATTTAGAAAAGTATTGCCTGATGTACCCCTGCACTTTGATTTTGTAGATGCTCAATATCAAAGATTCTATAAAAATGAAGAATTGACAGGTACCCTATCCAATTATTTTGCCGTCTTGTCTATACTTATTTCGTGTTTAGGGCTATTTGGATTGGCCACATTTTTTGCAGAACAAAAAGACAAAGAAATTGGCATTCGAAAAGTGTTGGGTGCATCAGTGATGAATCTGATAGGCCTCCTTTCAAAAGAGTTTATAATTCTTGTTGTACTAGGTTTGATGATAGGGATTCCTGTAGCCTGGATCATTCTTAATGATTGGTTAGGTAATTTCCAATATAATGTAGATCTACAACTTTGGATGTTCTTACTGCCAATATCGCTGGCTATAATTATTGCAGGATTATCAGTGGGATCACAGGCCATCAGAGCTGCATTACAAAATCCAATAAGAGCATTGCGCAACGAATAATAGAAATAAAATGATCAGAAATATTTTTAAAATAGGACTAAGGACACTTCGAAAGAATAAGCTGTATACATCGATCAATACAATTGGGCTGGCTATCGGTATCGCTGCTGTATTATTGATCTATCATATGATTAAATACGAGCTTAGCTTCAATAAAAGTCTGGATAATTATAACAGGATAGTCCGGGTCGTACATATTGATAATAGTAGTATCGACGGGCCAGAATATAACGTATGTGTACCCGTGCCTGCTATGGACCAAATAGAATCAACTGTCAGTCAATTTGATAAGATGGCAAGGATTAAAGAATTCTGGAGTACACTTACTATACCTCAAGAAGGAAGTAACATACCATTAAAAAAATTCAACCAGGCAAATAGAGAAATTGCATTTTTTGCTGAGCCCGAATTTTTGGAAATATTTAATTTCGACTGGATGGCAGGAGATCCAACCACAGCTCTTTCAGATCCCGGAAGTATTATCCTGACCCAGACCTGGGCTGAGAAATGTTTTGACAATTGGGAATCGGCTATAGGAAAAATTGTAAAATTAGACAATATCGTACCTGTAGTTGTAAAAGGGATAATTAAGGACCTTCCTGACAATACGGACTTTCCGATACCATTTATAGTATCATATGAAACACTAAAAAATAATGCCGATCTATTCTTCTATCAGGATGCCTGGGGGGCATGCAGTTCTAACAACCAGGTATTTGGACTGCTTCACGAAGGTGGGAATATTGATGAAGCCAACGCATTATTGGCACAAGTTGGACAGGAGGAATATAAAGATGAATCAGGCATCCAACAAAGAGTTCATCATCTCCAACCTCTTTCGGAATTGCATTATGACGATCGTTATGGCCATTCAGGAACTCATTTTATAAGTAAGGGAAGACTAAAAGTACTCGGCATAATTGGTGGACTTATATTGGTAATAGGCTGTTTAAACTTTATTAACCTGGCCACTGCACAATCCACATTGCGTTCTAAGGAGGTAGGTGTGAGAAAAACACTTGGTAGCTCGAAAAGTCAATTAATATCTCAGTTTATCGGTGAAACTGGAATCATCGTAACCGGTGCCGTTTTAATTGGTTCGTATCTTGCATTTTTAGCGTCTCCGCTCTTGCAATATGTTTCATTTGTTCCTGCAACTCAAGAATTATTTTCTGATCCTTCAGTAATCGCATTCCTTGTCTTGTCTGTAATAGGAATCACCTTATTAGCTGGATTGTATCCTGCATTCGTTCTCGCTAACTTCAAACCAGTTCAGGCACTTAATTCAAAGGCAGATCGTGGCACTTTTGGAGCGGCCGCACTGCAAAAATCTTTGGTTGTTTTTCAATTTGGAGCCGCTTTAGCCTTAGTTATAAGTGCGCTAATTACCTTACAACAACTCGATTTTATTAAAGACCATGATCTGGGATTTAACAAAGAATTCATTTATACACTTGAATTTAATAACGACGAAAATACTGTATCGAGGCAGGGAGCATTAAGACAGGCATTATTAAATATACCCTCTGTGTCATCAGTTAGCTTTAGCAGTGATCAACCCATATCTGGAAACACATGGAGTACTAATTTTCTATATGGTTCACATCCAGAAGATGAACCCTTCGATATGAGTTTAAG
>JAJCYJ010000608.1 GCA_029262975.1 Saprospiraceae bacterium | reverse complement strand
ATCTTTAGCCAATTCAATAAATATGGACAAAGCATCTGATTTTGTTCCGCCATTCTCCAGTGAGAGTCAAAATACTACACATTTTGTGGTCATAGATAAATGGGGAAACATTGTGAGTGCGACACAAACTTTAGGCAATTTATTTGGTAGCCGCATTATGGTTGAAGGCACTGGAATTTGGCTGAATAACTCAATGGCTTATTCAACTTTTGAACCGAAAGGCAATCCAATGGATGCATTTCCGGGGCGACATAAATTATCAGGAGATTGCCCCATCATAATTCTTAAAAATGGCGAACCTTATGCTGCTCTGGGCTCTCCGGGTGGGCATACAATTACTCAAAACGTACCACAGATAATATTTAATTTAATCGATTTTGGAATGTCCATGCAGGAGGCTATTGATGCGCCAAAAATTGCCTTTGTTGAGCCCAATTTAATTCGAGTAGATAATGAGATCCCAATACCTATAACTGATTTACTGAACAAAAGAGGACATCAAATAGATAGAGGAAGTATTGGTAATGCCACTGGAATTAAAATTATGACAGATCAAAAAGGTAATATAATATCTTATGATGTAGGTATAGACATGCGGGGAGAGGGTAGAGCGGCAATAGTTGATCATTGAAGTAACTTCAATATAAATAGCTTCTTGCAAAGCTTTTAATATAAAACAAGCGGTATGAAAACAACCTTTTTTTCAAAACAATATCTCCATTCAAACTCGGTAACTAAAATGAATATTTACAATTTTATAATTATAATCTTTATAATATTTCTGTATGGTTGCGATCAAGAATCAAATATAAATGTAAGCCAATATTCTTCAATAATGGAAGCGAAAATTGATTCAATTGGCGACAGATTCATTGAACAAGGGAAAGTTGTTGGTATTTCTATTGCCGTTATGAAAGGCCAAGATACCTTATACAACAATAGTTTTGGCTTTGTAGATTCGTTAAGAATAATGCCTGCTAAAAATGATGATATATTTTTAATGGCTTCTATTTCAAAGTTAGTTGGTGCAACTATGGTTATGAAACTTGTTGAAGAAGGAATACTGAACCTTGAAGATAAATTAATTGATTTGTTGCCAGACTTTCCAAACTCAGATCAAGCAAAGCAAATAAAACTTCGTCACCTCATCTCCATGACCTCAGGACTTAAAGAATATGCACCTACAATAGATAGCATATATTTTTCATCTGGCGTGCATCCAACGAAGGAGGATTTTTTTGATTTTTTTAATTCTCATGGATTAGATTTTGAACCTGGTTCTTTTTATAAATATTCAAATTCTGGCTTTTTACTAATGTCTATGATAATTGAAAAAGCGACAAATTCTTCTTTTGAAAGCCAAATCGAAAAAATAATTAACGAGCCTACAGGTTTAAATTTTAAACTTATTTCAGAACGGCTAAAGGATTCTGAGATGACAGACTACTTTGAATTAACTGACTCCTTTATAATTTACCGACCTCATTTGCCCTGGATAAAGGGAGATTGAGGTATGACAATCTCCGCTATTCAATTAGCACATTACCCTATACATTGGATGGATGGAACAATTATATCAAGACATTCTTTTCAAAAGATGATAACCCCAACACAATTGAGTGTAGGAGTTAATTCAGAATATGGTTTAGGAGTTAAGAATGGAAGTTTTGAAGGAGAAACAATTTTTGGACATTCAGGAGGAGATAAATCAACTTTTAGTATGATGTTTTATTTTCCGAATATAAGTATTACTATAGTTGTACTTGTCAACACGAATAATACACCAGCAAGTGCCAGGAATATATTTTCAGAAGTTGCCAGGGTCGTTTTAGATAAAGATAAACCTGATTATACATCAAAAGAAATTGAATCTAATAATCTATCTTACTATACTGGAACTTATCTTAGTCCAGGGGATAAATTAAATCAAAGTGCACTTATAGTATTTAACAATGAAGACCAACATCTGTATTATACATTCGATGGGAAACCTAACAATGGCGAAAAGATGTATAATTTGGGAAACAATGAATTTTGGATAGAAAAATGGCCGTATGATAGAGTTGTCTTTGTCGAGAATGCTATTGATGAAATAATTGCACTTAAAGAATTTTATGGAGGATATATGTCGCAGCTAAAAAGAAAAGTGGAATAAAGGAAGTTAACAATTCGTGATGATGCCATTATATAATTCACTCACCGATACAAAGGAGAAGATGTTATGTGACATCAAAATAAGTTCATGATTAGAAGTCAAATTGAAAAAAATACTTCATTCGACAAAATTGTACCATCCTAATTCATAATAATTCTGTATGACAGAAGCTGAAAAAATATTTCATCAAATTATCGAGCATTTGCCTAATGTGATGGAAGGCAAAATGTTTGGTGCAAAGTCAATCAAAGTAGAAAATGGAAAAACAGCCGCTTTCTTTTGGGAAGGAAACATGACTTTTAAACTTGATGAAAAATCAAAACTGGAAGCTTTAAAAATAGACGGAGCAAAAATTGGCTCACACCTTTATGCTAATGATAAACAAATGCAAGAATGGGTATTTATACCAAAAGAACACTCTGAAGTTTGGCTTGAATTCTGTAAAAACGCGGTTGTTAATGTTGGAAAGCTGAAAAGATTATAACGGGTGTCATTGTGTGGGATGCTCAGACTTGTCATCGCTGTGCCCACCAGGTACTCTTGTTGGTTATAAACCATAAAAAAAATTAAAGAAATGAGAATTTTCAACTTCTTTAAAAAAGAAAACAAGGTAAGTTCAGGTAGGGCTTCAGAAAATGGTCCATTTGGTCCTACATATTTAGATGGACTAATTGAGCACATACCAAACCCCAAGAGCCTTGATGGGCATGAATGAAGAAGAAAACTTAAGTCAAAAAATAACGAATTTTAAATTCCAAATTAGATACTACGGTAAGCTCCATTCTAAAA
>JAJCYJ010000607.1 GCA_029262975.1 Saprospiraceae bacterium | reverse complement strand
AGTCAGTTGCGATGGCATGGAAGCAAAACGGCCTTATTCATTCCAGTATAATGATGCTGTTAAATTGCCCTGGCGGCTTAGCAAGTCACGGGATCATTGGGATTATTATAATGGTCAGGTAAACAACGAACATGAAATGACAAATGTCCCACCGACAGAAATAGTATTGCCAGTTGGTGGGGTAGTGCAATTTGGGAACTCAAATCGCTTACCTGATGGCATATTTATGAAAGCGGGAATCTTAGAAAAGATGACCTATCCGACAGGAGGTCATTCGGAATTCGAATATGAGGCACATAGACATACCGTAGATCTGATGACAGAAAATGAACTATTCGAAGTGAGTAGTTGTAATCCTCCCCCTTCAGTAACTTGTTGTGGAGATCCTTTAATTTATGAGGAATTTAAAACATTTTCTTCTCAAGATCTTTCCGGTCTTGGGATACGATTATGGATGGTGCGATTACCTCAATTTTGTCCTACTACTAATGTGGGTATATCAATGTACGTGTATGATGGGATTAATGTGGTAAATCCATACCCCATTGGGTTTTCAATTGCGCCTAATCAGGATCCCAATAATCAGGGTGTAGAAATCGAGTTAGGACAGAATTTTGTTGATGCCTTACAGCCAAATGTTTCCTATAAAATTCGTCTTGAAGTCACTAATGGTTGGGGGAAAGCTAAGTTTTCAAATACAAGTGTAAACAGGGGTGACGAATTGATTGGTGGGCTTCGCATTAAAAAGATGGTGACACATGACGGAATCAGCATTAATAATGACATAATTAAGAGCTTTGAGTACAGAAAAGCGAACAATGAATCCAGTGGTGTATTGCTTCACAGACCACAATATGCTAATGCGCTTAACGCAAGTGCAGGAGGTGCCAGTTCAAATTCCTGGTTTGTAAGGAATGTATTGAGTCTGATCTTCAATACGCAAAGTTATATTCCGCAAAGCTCCTTTGAAAGTGCCCACATGGGCTATGAACGGGTAACTGAAATTCAGAACAACAATGGCAGCACTATCATGAATTATTCAGTCAATCGGGATATCGAGCATTTATTCTCACCTGCTTATCCAAAGACGCCAAGGCATATAAATGTATTCAACGGGACTGAAAGCAGCCGTGACGTAAGGAACCAGAATAATTCATCCGTTGCAAGCTCAGCTAATCAGCCGAGTGGGCAGTACCCGGGTACACAGTCTGATGGCAGAATGGTCAGAATATCCGCTCCATTGTCATGTAGTGGGAATTCAGTCGTTTTTCCTGAGGAGTTTCATATTCGTACGGATCAATACCGTATCGCCCGGATAACCTCAGCCCTCGATGGAGTTACCACGACAACGGACTATCAATTTGACGCTTTAAATCGATTTCTGGCCCCGGTTGCACAATCGATGACGAACAGCGCTCCTGTTTCAGGAAACCCAAAAGTATATACTACAGAATACAAGTACCCACACGATTATCCGATTGGTATTCCTGAACAAGATATGGTCAGTAGAAATATGATTAGTCCAATTGAGGTGACTAAAAAAGTTGATGGAGTAACATGGGATCGCACATTTACGGAGTTTGGCCTATTTTGGACTGCAAATGGGCAATTTCCATATCCTAAAAAATTTATACGCGACGAATTCACAGACGGTTCTCAAGATTTAAATGTACGACAGGCTGAAATTATTAGTTATGACCCTGTTACAGGAAAACCTTTTATTTTTGAAGTAGATGGATGGAGTGATCGCAATTACTTTTTCTGGAATACGAATGGGCTCATCGATTCGACCATATTTATTGATTTTACTCAAAAATACGACTATCACCCAGGCACCAGGTTTGTGTCTCGAATCACCAGCATCGACGGCACATCGATTCAGTATGGTTACGATCAGTTATTTCGGCTGAGTGCAGTAACTGATGATTGTCGTGGCGTCACAACAGAGGTAACTTATAACTATGGTTTACCTGGATTAGGAGAAAATAATATTCATACGACCGTAAGTTATCCTTCCATTCAACATAGTGAATTGGATGACCTGAGCAATATAAAGTACTTTGACGGACTTGGTCGGGTTATTCAGAATATCCAAAAAGAACAAGGACCAACTAATACCGAAGACGTAATCAGCGCAACTCAATATGACAACCAGGGAAGAATACAGTATCAGTATGAGCCTACGGCGCTAAGCAACAACAATGGAGCTTTTGTAGATCCTGGGTTGATCACGGGATGGGAAAAAACGACATCAGCATACGAATTAAGCCCATTGAACAGAATAATTTCTAGTACCTCACCTTCCTGGTATCCTGCTACTTATGAATATGGTAAAAATGATGATATTATAGCTGGGTTTTCGATTGGCCAACTAAAAAAATCTACTGTTTTAGATGAAGAAAATCATAAATCTATAACTTATACTGATAAGAGAGGAAGAACTATTCTTACCAGACTATCCGACAATTCAGAAGTCAATAAATTAGATACATATACATTCTATGATGACAAGGACAGACCAATCTTAATTGTTCCTCCCGGGGTAAGTTCTAATGATGCAGACTTAATCTTTTCCTATGAATATTTCGGGAATGATCTTGTACAGAAGAAGAAGATTCCCGATCAGGAAATAATAGAATATCGATACAATGACAGGGATTTGGTAGTTCATTATCAAGATGGCTATTTAAGGGATAAAGGCGACTGGTTTGCTAATAAATATGACAGCTATGGGCGTGTGATAGAGACTGGATTTACTTCCACACCAATGGCTAATAATCAACACAACAATCCTGTCATTACTGGTGCGAATAAACTTTCAGAAAGTGTCTATGGGACTGACAGGGAGAATATTGACAAGATCGTTCACACAGACAAGCGTATTCTACTTCCGAATGGGAATATGGGAGGAACCTTTATTTCTTCTTCATTTGAATATGTCGATCCCTGTAATCGACTTTCTTTAACCACCTCGAATAATTTACTCAATAGCTCCCAGACATCTGAAACTATAAATGTAAATTATGATTGGGCTGATAATATAGTGTATGAAGAATATCAACAGGACATCAGTAATACAACGCAAACGATTAGTACAACTCGAACTATTGATTTTGCTGGTAGGGCGAGCAAGGTATTACACTTACTAAATAATGGTCAAGAACAGGAAATATCAGAAATCTCCTACACCGCTAAAAATCAGCAGAAATCTGTAAAAATTGGTAAAACGACAAATGGATATCTTCAGCAATGCGATTACACGTATTTACCAAACAGATTTCTATCCAAAATAAATGAAGAGGGTCTAGCTAACAACGATCTGTTCCATCTGGGTTTGAATTATGATATGGTTACTTCTGGTGCCGGATCATTTTCCCGCAAGGATGGCAACATTACAGAGCTAATAAGTCAGGTGAAAGGGAAGGCTCCATTGATTTATGGATTTACTTATGATATCTTTGATAGATTGACAAATGCCGAAAGTCACAATATAGACGTTGCAAATAATTTAATAAATGAAGGCAGACATGATACACAATATAATTATGATAGTCGAGGAAATTTTACATCTATGAGCCGGAACGGTCAATATATTGAAAATGGATCTTTCAATTATGGTCTTATAGATAATCTTATTTATGTCCCTGAGGCAGGATCTAACAAAATAGCAACTATTACAGATAATGCCCCTGTAGCAATTAAGCATCATGGCGTCAAGGATGCAAGCAGTGCTCCATTTGATTATGATGATAACGGTAACATGACTCATCACCCTGGAAAGGGAGCGAATATTGCCTATAATCATCTAAATCTGCCTCGAAGGGTTGACTTTGGAGAAGGAAAAGTGATTGAGTGGACTTATGACAGTGATGGAAAAGTGCTGTATAAAGAAGTGAAAACAGGGTCGACTATTGTTGAATCACGGCACTATATAAGCAGTACTGAATATAAAAATGGGTTGATGGTTCAGGTGAATCATGACCAGGGTAGAATTGTAAGACAGGCTGGTTGCGATCAAAATCAGAATATCGATGGATTGCTTACAGGGACTAATACCTATGTCGGTGCTACCATTAATACCAGGGCAGTAATTACATCTCCTGCAGACATTGATATGATTGGAAGTGACGCTGTGATGTTGTTGTCGGGTTTTAAGGCGGATACTACAGTGGACTTCATTGCATTAGTAGATACCTGTCCTCCTTCTCCCTGGCAATACGAATATAGTCTAAAAGATCATTTGGGAAATACCAGGGTGTTATTTGCCGATATCGATGGAAATGGAATAATTGATCCAGGTTCGGAGATCCTGGATGAGCAACACTATTACCCATTTGGCATGGAAATGAACGGTGAATGGCAGGCTCGGCAAAAGCAGGATAATCATTATTTGTATAATGGAAAAGAATTACATCCGGAATTCGAACTGAACTGGTACAATTATGGTGCACGCTTTTATGATCCCGGGATAGGGAGATGGACATCTGTGGATGCGATGGCTGGTCATTCTTTGCAAGTACACAGATCTCCTTACTCTTATGCATGGAATAACCCTATCAAGTTAAATGACCCCGACGGGAATTGCCCTACATGCCCGGATGAAACTTATTTGCCTCTTGTTGATCAAACTTATTCGAAAGACTTGGCCGTGGGGGACCAAAGTGAAAATGGATGGGTTGTTGTTCGAATTGATGAAAATAACGAGACAGGTTACAAAGCCGCTCTGTATAAAGGAGAACATGATGGAAAGACTGAATATATCTATGCGACGAGAGGTACAAATCCAACTTCTTTAAGGGATTGGAAAAATAATATTCAGCAGATTGTATCGGGAGATTCGGAGCAGTATAACGAATCAACTGAAACTGCTACTGAATTGGCAAATGACCCAACTTATGAAGGGGTATCATTTACGGGGCATTCATTAGGAGGGGGACTGGCAAGTGCGAATGCATTAGCTACTGAAGGGAAGGCCGTTACATTTAATGCTGCAGGACTTTCAAAAAGGACAAAGAACAAATTAAATTTAAACGGTAACACTGCTCAGATAAAAGCATATGTAGTAGAAGGTGAAATTGTTAGTCATCTACAACAAAAAGTAGGTATAAAAGCAGAAGGAAATATTATTTCTCTACCAGCTAGCTATGTGCCAAGAATACCTGGCGTTCGAACTGATGATATTATACGTACCGGGCAAAGAATCAACAATCATATGATAGGGGCTGTTAAAGCAAAGTTTAATAAATAAATAATTATGCAAAATTTAAGAATGCTAATCTTTTGCTCTTTAATTCTATCAATATCCATGATAGCTTGTGGACAACCCTATAGTAGGAATGTATATTTTTTCGAAGAGACTGCGGCATTTGAACTGGCCAAGGCCATCGAGCGAGAAGATTTAGAAAAAATAGAAACCCTCGTTGAAGGTGACATATCACTTTTGGATGTTGCTAATCCTATAAGTGGCTCAAATGGTTTGGCTCTTAGCCTCCATCTTGAAAAATATTGGTCATTTTCAAAACTTTTAGAATTGGGATCTAATGCAAATTTTATTAACCCTTACTCGCAGTATAGTATTCTTATTGAATCGTGTAAATATTATAATTTACCTGAACCCTGGACAGTCGATTTGCGTTTTGTTGAACGACTTTTATCATATGGCGCTGATCCTAATTATGCAGTCACTGAAGATTTTACGGATGAAAGGGGTGTATTTCATTATGCCAAGTCACCGCTAATGTCAGCGTCTTCAGTGAGTAAAGACATGGTCAAATTACTAATATCTAGTGGTGCTGACCCATATCTTAGAATTAGCGCAAAAGGATATACCTCTTTTTATTCTGCACTAAGTAATCGGAAATTTGAGATTGTCAACTATTATATTGATTCAGTACATGTAAACGTACATCAACCTATGCGGATTAGAACTTATGATAGTCTGTTCATCCAAGATTATCTTGTAAATAAATTAACCTTAAATAAAATTAGAAATAGAGACGCAGAAATTGGCTTGGAAAACACAGCTCGATGGAACCTTATCGAGAAATTAGAGAGGGCCGGAGTGGAATTCGTTAATTATAATTATAAAATAAAATAAAATATAATTTATCAGATTTTGGTTAAGTGTTTGTACTTAGATTTTCTCTTATTTTTGATATTGTTTCTTGCTTACTTATTGAGAATGTGAATAAAGACTGTTTGGTATGGGGTATAAGATGCATTTATGTCAATTATGAATTGACCTAAATTTTATTATAAATTGATTTTCGGCGATTACAAAATTTAGAATAATATAGTGATCATTACTATATTGGACTGATATGTTAAATAAAAAGATTAAACACACATTCTACATTTTATTGTCAATTGCCTTGTCATGGTTTATAGCCATTTCTGTTGATCTGGAGGCATTAGAATTAGGGGCTATAATTAATTTTATTTATCCAATCATCATAGGACTACTTTCATTAGTTATCTATTTAGTTGGAACATGGATATTGAAAAGAGATAAATGGAAGATTGTATTTTTAATTGTAGCTATATTAATTAATACAGGTACTGGCTTGTTTATCAGGTTTGTCGACTTTTGATTGGGAGCAATATGGACGGCGTTGAATTATGCTAAACATCATCTCTATTGGTTAAGCGATAATTGAATTTTTCGATTCTTGTTGATTTATGTTCAATTTCTTTGAAATATAGGATAAGAACACTGATCTACTTCGTGTAAAGGATTAAATGAAGATGACACACTAATTTATATAACAATGATTAAATTGGAACATGACCAACTTGATTTTCGTAACTATAAGTTGATTTATGAAAAACACATTTAGTCTAATTATAATTGTATTAGGATTGGTATCTATCGTGTATGGGATTGTGATTTTTATAAAATATACAGGAATGCCTGAATCGTCCGGTTTAGGAGTGCTCGCTATGCAATGCAAGGCAACAGTTTTAGTGGGCGTAGGGTTGATTTTGTTTTTAACGTTATTTATTTTAAAAAAGAAATCGATCTTATAAGCTTAAGATGACTGAATCCTGATTGGGAAAATTCTTGTTATTGGAATATTTTATTCTTAATTCGGACTCATCGAGACAAGCGGATCATCGAGAAAAGTGGATCATCAAGAAAAGTTCTTTTTGATTTAAGAAAGTTACAGCCTTTTTTGATAATTATTGAAAGTCCATTTCTTGAATTGTCTCAAATAGTGCATACATCAAGGAACTGATAAAGGGCGTAGAGCGGGAAACTATAATAATGATGTGGTAGTCTATTAATGAAAAGTTATTGCCTTATTTGTATGAACTTTTGGGCTGTTTTTCGATCATTCAAAATATCCGTCGATATCATTATTGCGATCGTAAAAAAGTCACTACGTGTTGTGGGCTCTGCTCTATTAAGCTGAATTTACAAGCCATATGATATCAATACCCAATTGTTGCTTTGTTGTGAAAAATATGAATTAGAATGCTGGGTTAATTATCTATCAATTCTTTAAAATAAATAAGAAAACCAATAGGTGGTTTATTTTTTTCCATGATTAATTAAGGATTCCATGTTAGCCTTAACCTGATGTTTTAAAATTGATTGATTATATCCTCAACCCTTTTTTTGTA
>JAJCYJ010000606.1 GCA_029262975.1 Saprospiraceae bacterium | reverse complement strand
CTACCGATAGCATCCAGCGGCCCTAATTGAGGTAGCAACGGGCGTGAGTTCAGAATATATAGATGATCCTTGTCACGGACCATACGCTCGTGCGCCTCATAATCATGCCAGTTGTGTTCAGCGAATACATAGTTGCGAAATTGTTCATCAGGCTTTTCGATCAGAGATTTAAAACTATATCCCTGAATGTGATCAGGGATTTCTATACCGGCTAATTCCAGTAAAGTTGGTGCTATGTCCACGGCACTTACCAGTCCGTTGCAAAGAGCCCCATTGTTTTTAATTTTATCCGGCCAGTGAATAATAAATGGTGTCTTCATCCCTCTGTCATTGACCCTGGTCTTGCTGTGCGGGAAGGGTCTTCCGTTATCGGCCATAACAATGATTATGGTATTCTCAAACTCCTGCTGTGTCTTAAGCTCTTCAACTACAGCACCGATATAGTGATCAAATCTTTTAATCTCATCATAATATTTGGCCAAGTCAATCCTGGTCTGATCGCCATCGGCTAAATAATCCGGGGGTGTGATTAATTTCTGATTGTGCGTACCACTAAATTCGTTTGGTCCCCAATTACGATGAGCATCATAAGCGGCAAACCACATAAAAAAGGGTTTGTCTTTTGGTCGCTCATGCACTGACTTTACCCAGTTATCCTCGCCGCCATCACCATTGGTTTCCTGATCGTTATAAGCAATATCAAAAGCTCTTTTCGCATATGCTCCCATATGAAACTTACCAGCCTGCACATTGTAATAATTGTGTGCACGCAGAATTTCAGGAAAAGATATCATACTCAATGGAGGTTCGGTATGGAGTTCCGCTGCCCCTGTATTATGGGGGTAACGACCTGTGATAATGCTATTCCTGCTCGGGCTACATGAGCTTGCAGTCAAGTACACATTTGTGAATTTGATACCCGTGGAAGCTAATTGATCGATATTAGGTGTCTGGACAAATGTATTGCCATAGCAGCCCAGATCATTCCAACTGACATCGTCAGCAATAAAAACTACTATATTAGGTGGATCAAAAGTGGGAGCATGGTTGGTGTCTTTTTTGTTTCCACTTGCGCAGCTTAGAAGAATACATAGACCTAATGTTATTGCAAATCCAAAAAATAAAACTATTCTCATAACTACAGTTTATAAATGATCTTGCAATCCGATTCGAATCTTTGATTTACTTTCTTTTCGGATCCTCGTCCGAAATCTGGAAGGAGTCAAATCATATCTCTTGCGGAAACAAGTTGAAAAATATTTAGGATCTGTAAATCCTACCATATATGAAATCTCGGAGATGTTCAATTCCGATTGCTTCAACAACTCAGACCCCCTGCTCAATCGAATATTTCTTATAAATTCATTGATCGATTGATCTGTCAGAGCTTTTAGTTTTCTGTATAGACTTGAGTTGCTCATACCAAGGGATTTTTGAAGATCATTCATATCAAAATCTGATTCATCAAGATGCTCATCAATGATCTGTATCACTTTTTCAAGAAAATCCTTGTCCATAGAAGTTGGAGAGTAATCTTCGGGACTGAGTAATAAATTAGTCTGTGAAGCTTGCCGCAATTTTTTTCTTGATTCCAATTGGTTTGCAATTGTAGCCTTTACGAGCTGAAGATTAAAAGGTTTAGGAATATATACATCGGCTCCAGCTTCGACTCCAGAAATGCGATGCTCCACGGCACTCAGAGCTGTAAGAAGTATAACTGGTATATGGCAGTAGTCCATATTCGTCTTAACAAGTTTACAATAATCGATCCCATCCATTTCTGGCATTAAGACATCACTAAGTATTGCAGCAGGCATTTGGTCTTTTGTAATATGCCATGCCTCTTTTCCATTACTAGCTTCTAGGATCGTGTAGGAGTCGCTCAGATTCTCATTCAGATAAGCGCGGATATCTACATCGTCATCTACAATTAGAATAGTTTGCTTAGGTTCAATCTTTATGGTTTCTTCAATTTGATCACTGCCTTCCAATACCATGACATCCGACACTAATTCTTCTTTTCCTTCATCAGAAAAAACAACTATTTCTTCTGGTTCCAAATGATTATGACCAAGAGGCAGCATCACTTTGAATACACTTCCTTTGCCTACCTCAGATTCTATTTTAATCATTCCGCGATGCATTTCAACAAGTTCTTTTGCAAACGCAAGTCCAATCCCAAATCCACCTTCCTTTGTCTTTATTTCAGGACTTACTTGATAAAATCGTTCAAATATTAAAGGAATTTTATCAGAAGGAATCCCTGGTCCCGTATCGCTAATTGAAATAACGGCATATTCGCTTGTATTCCCCTCAGATAAGTCATTATGAGTCGCACTCATTGTATCTACAGATATTTCCACTACACCAGATTCAGGTGTAAACTTTATGGCATTAGAAATGAGATTGAACAAAACCTTTTCTAATTTATCCCAATCAAACCAGGATTCTAATTTCGGCTGGTGACTATTGAATCTAAGATCGATGTTCTTCTTTGAGGCAAGGGAATTAAAAACGTGTACTACCTCTTGTGTGTATTTTACAACATCACCTTTTGCAGCTTTTAATTGCAACATACCCAACTCAACTTTTCTAAAATCCAATAACTGATTGATTAATCTTAGCAATTTCTGAACATTCCGTTCCATTAATATATATTGTCTCTGCACAAACTGCTCAGTCTTGTTGTCGGACATTAAAGTTTCTAAAGGGCTCAAAATCAGTGTCAGGGGTGAACGTAACTCATGTGAAATATTGGTAAAAAAGTTCATCTTTAACTGATGCATTTCTGCATCTTTTTGATGATTTAATTTTTCTAACATCAATTCATTTCTAATCTTCATTCTACTTAGTTCATAAACCCGAAAAAGGTAGAATAATACAAGCACAAGTATCGTGTATATAGTATATGCCCACCAGGTGAGCCAGGGCTTCGGCAAAATTTTTAAATCTATTGATACCCCTTCTTCATTCCAGACATTATCGTTGTTAGAAGCCTTCACCCTGAAAGTATAATCTCCGGGAGGAAGATTGGTATAGCTGGCAAACCTTCGTGTACCGACCATGTTCCAGTCTTCATCATACTGCTCCATCATATAAGCATATTGATTTTTCTCCGGAGCCGTAAAATTCAAGGCAGCAAATTCAAAAGAGAAGACGGACTGTCTGTGATTGAGCGTTATACTTTCGGTATTGTCTATATGTTTTGTCAGAGGAGAAGATTTCGCACCTATTTGAACTGATTTATTGAATAGTTGAAAATCTCTTATTACTACGGAAGGTGGTTTTTCATTCCTGATGATCTCATCGGGGTAAAAAAGGTTAAAGCCATTGACACCACCAAAGCAGAACGCTCCGGTCATTGTTTTACAAAATGCATTTCTTGAGAATTGATTGCTTTGCAATCCATCGCTAACATCATAATTTTGGAATGTCATTTCCCTGGGATTAAAACATGAAATCCCATTAGCTGTACTTACCCAGAAACGGCCTGTTTCGTCTGCGAGAATGCCACTTATATAATTGCTGGGCAGTCCGGCTTGTTGATCAAAAATGGAAACAAAACCTGTGATTCGATTAAAAGATTTCAGACCACTGCCTCCTGCTCCTATCCAAAGCAATCCCTGCTCATCTTCGTATATACAGTTAATGGAGCGATCAGCAATAATGTCATCATAAAGAGTGAATTTATTAGAATTGGGATCAAAACTCAACAATCCGTCCTCTGCCGTACCTGCCCAAATAATTCCGGATTTATCTTCTATAAGTGCTGTTATAGTCTCATACCTCCCTTCAGCTTCAGAACTATAAGGGAAATATTTAAAAGTACCCAATTCTGGATCAAGACGATTCAATCCCCCTCCTGATATTCCAGCCCAGATATTTCCCTGAGCATCTTCTAATATTGAATTAACAAAACCGGGCATAATACTTTTAATATCATTGCGATCATTGCGATAATGAGTCCATTTGAAGCTCTCCGGGTCGTACATATCCAGCCCTTCCATTGTCCCAATCCAGATTAGTCCTGATCGACTACAGAGAAGAGATTTGATATTCAATGAGCCAAGATGTTTATTACCCGCTGTCTCGGGAGCTACAATCGTTTTGAAAATCTTCTCTTTCGTAGCATAATAATTTAACCCGCCTCCTTCTTCCGTGCCTATCCAAAGATTACCGTCTTTGTCAGATACAACCGCTTGTACCAGGTCCGAGCTAAGGCTTTTTCCACTTATATCTTTTTTGATATGTTGAAATTTGCGATAGTCTTTCTGTAAATAACTTAGGCCTCCATGCCAGGTCCCGATCCAGATGCCGCCACTTTGATCTTCATAAAGGGTATTGAGTGCGATAGCATTGAGACTGCTTTTATCCGTTGCATTGCTTTGGACATGGAAAAAAGTTTCAGATGCTATATCAAAATAATCAAGTCCAGATCGTCCGGTTGATATCCAGATACGGCCATCTTTATCTTCTAAAAGTCCATTTACAAAATTACTTCTTAAGCTTTGCGCATCATGCTCATCGTGACGATAATGCTCCCAGGTCCGACTCGAGTAAGAGAACTTTCTAATGCCATCCCCACGGTTGGCAACCCATAGATCGCCCTTTTGATCTTCGATCAGGGTCATATAGAACGCTACCTGTTCATCAACAAAGGCTTGATGATCTTGCAAAGGATTAGAAAATTCCTTTTTCGTCCTGTCAAATAACCGCACACCTTTTTCTGTAGTCACCCAGAGGTTATGATGACTATCCTCATATAAGGCACCGGTCTGGCCCAATAAGTTGCCTTCATTATCCTTGGCCAGGTATTTTATAAACACGCCTGTCTCAGGATAAAATTCTTGCAGCATCCCTGGTGTAGAGACCCAGAGAATTCCATTATGATCTTCAAGAACCCCATTAACAGACCCTTTAGCAATACTATTGGCATCGTCAGGGTTATGTTGATATCGGACAAAAGTGTTGAGATCTCTATTCAGATAATTCAATGATTCTTCAGTCCCAATCCATAGTCTGTGGTGACTGTCTTCTGTGATATAATTGATTGTATTGTAATCAATGGAAGTGCTATCCAGAGGATCATTCTGGTATACTTTAAATTGATAGCCGTCATATTGGTTCAGTCCATACTCCGTTCCAAACCACATATAGCCTTTGTGGTCTTGAAAAATAGCTCGAACACTACCGTGGGAGAGCCCATCTTCAACAGTAAGATGTTCAAAATGTAGCTCATCGAGTTGAGAAATGCAGTTACCACAAAGTACCAGAAACAGAAAAACCAGTAAGCTCCTGTGAAAAATCTTATATGTGGTTGGTAGGTTCATTCATTTCATAAGATAGTAAACAAATTTATGTTTGAGATTAAATTCATCAGAAGTCTAACTTTTTCAAGAACGGATAAACTGACCACCATCCACTGTCTTACCTAAAAAAGGCCTTAACACCTGCTTCGCAGTTTCGTTACTTCGATGTCTCCCAGACATCAACTTCGGCTATGCCGAAGGTCGTTCCTCAATCCTTAATTCTAATATCCAACTGATCTGGGGTGGAACCCACAACATCCAGCTGATGCGCATCTATCATTTTTTGTAATTTTTTAACCACCTCTTCTTGAGCCCCTGCTACATCATAGTGTTCAGAAATATCTGCCTCTATTTGATATAACTCCGGTTGCTCCAATTCCTTAATCAGATTATATGTGATGGGTACTCGCTGCTGGACATGTAATTTCCACGGACCAGATCGGACGGCATGTAACTCTCCAAATGCCCAATAGTAAAATGAATTCCGAGGGCTCTTACCGGTACCTTTTAATACTGCAGAAAGATCATAGCCATCCATCTTTCTGTCTTGCGGGATTTGTGCTCCTGCTAAAGAAGCAAATGTATGGATCACATCTAGGGTTGATCCCATTTCTGTAACAACACCTGGTTTGACATTGCCTGGTCCCCAGAAGATTGTAGGTACTCTTTGTCCACCTTCGAAAGTGGTCCCCTTCCCAGCGCGTAGCGGACCTGCAGAACCTCCATGCGTGTCAAAAGCCTTCCACGGTCCATTATCAGAGGTGAAAAGAACAATTGTATTTTCGGCTAAATTCAGCTCTTTTAATGTCTTCAGGATCTTTCCTACCCCATCATCAATTTCCTGAAGTACATCCCCATATAATCCACGCTTACTGCTGCCTACAAATTCATCAGACGCGAATAAAGGTATGTGCGGAAGTGAATGGGCGAGATATAAGAAAAAGGGTTTGTCTTGGTGCTCTTTAATATAATCCACTGCTCTATCTGAATACCGACGCGTAATAGTCGTCTGGTCAGCAGGCCGCTCAATGATGGCTTCATTCTCCATTAATGGTACATTATAATTCTTAATCTCTGATAAGAAAGCGGGATCGGTCTTATGCTCATGAATATAGGGCCACATACCACGAGCTGCATCCATATCATTAGAATACGGGATACCATAGTAAGAGTCAAAGCCTTGTGCCATTGGCAAATATTGCGGCAAATGTCCCAGGTGCCATTTTCCAATTGTAGCCGTCGCATAATCTTTTTGCTTCAGGACTTCAGCGATCGTTACTTCTTCTGATTGCAATCCGCTTCCGGAGTCGGGAAAGAGGACCGCCCTCTTCTTGGAAGTCATCCCTGACCGGATCGGATATCGGCCCGTCATCAGGGCTGCCCTGCTGGGCGTACAGACGGGGTCAGCGACATAGAATTGAGTCCACTTTTGACCCTCAACTGCCATCTGGTCAAGATGAGGTGTCATGATTGTTGGATTACCAAAGCTGCTGAGATCACCATATCCAAGATCGTCACAAAAGATAATTACAAAGTTAGGTAGTTGCTGCTCATTTGTTGCCACCTCCTCATTGGCAGGTTGGCACATGACCATCAGTGGAATTAGAAATATTAGTAGTCGATTCATAGTATAATATTATGTTTTAGCAGAGGCATTTATTTTCAAAATAAAAGCTTGCCTAAATAGGGAGTGGTTTTCAACCTTTGTTGAAATTACTTCACACAGAGCTAAAGAACGATTGAACCCGAAGTGATTTTAGCGAATTTGAAATTCACTCCACTTGTTGTATCATTTGCTTTATTTTAATAACCTATAGTAATTACACA
>JAJCYJ010000605.1 GCA_029262975.1 Saprospiraceae bacterium | reverse complement strand
AATCTTGAAACTAGGAGATTTATCGCACATTTGCATCATAGTTATGGAGGATTTAAAGCAGGATATCAGAAAATTTTCTTTGCAAGAATTAGAAGAATTTGTGATTGGCATAGGGGAACCTAAGTTTCGATCGAAGCAGATCTATCAGTGGTTGTGGCAGAAAGGTGTCACAAGCTTTGAGGAGATGACCAATCTAAGCAAATTCCTAAGAGTAAAGCTTAGCACTTCTTTTGAGATAAAGGCAATTACTGAAGACCTGGTCCAAAAAAGTACTGACGGGACCATTAAGACAAGATTTAAGTTGCATGATGGCTTATTGATAGAAGCAGTATTAATCCCTGTGCCATCTGATAAAAGATATACTGTTTGTGTTTCTTCTCAGGTAGGATGTAGTCTTTCCTGTAAATTTTGCGCCACAGGGCAAATGAAAAGAATGCGTAATCTTGACTCGGGCGAAATATTTGACCAGGTCAAATGGGTCAATGAACAAAGTTTAAAGCATTATAATCACCCATTAACGAACATAGTCTATATGGGCATGGGCGAACCTCTACTTAACTATCAAAATGTAAATGATAGCATACTCAAAATAACATCTCCTGAAGGACTTGGTTTTTCACCCCGAAGAATTACAATTAGTACTGCAGGGATCGCAAAAATGATCAAAAAATTAGCGGATGAACATAGCAAAGTCAATCTGGCATTATCGCTTCATGCAGCTACAGATGCCAAGCGAGATGAAATTATGCCTATTAATGAGCAAAATAATCTTCGTACGCTAATCGAGTCTATAACTTATTATTATCGAAAAACAAGAAATAAAGTTAGTTATGAGTATATAGCTTTCAAAGGATTTAACGACTCAGAAGAAGATGCCTCCAACCTGATTAGACTCTGTAAGCATTATCCCGTCCTGGTAAATATCATAGAATATAATCCAATAGCGAATGTCACATATGAGAAAAGCGAACCACTTACAATTGATGGATTTGCAGCAAAATTAAGGGATGCTGATATAATGGTAACGGTTCGCAGAAGCAGGGGACAGGATATTGATGCAGCTTGTGGACAATTAGCTAATAAAGAATAAGGTCATCACCTTACCCGGCATCGCTAAAATCGGTCATTAATATTTTTATTTCTACACGTTGATTTTTCTGGCGTGCCTCCATGTTATATTTATCATTCGGTATAACAGGTTTTCTTTTACCATAACCTTTATAATATAATCTTTTAGTAGAAATACCTTTTTGAGCGATAAAGGAAGCTACAGCTTTTGCGCGTTCAGAAGAAAGCCAGTCGCAATAACGGGGAGGTGGTGCTGTTGCGGTATGTCCCCCCACTTCGATAACAATGCCAGTGTTGGTCTTCATGAAATTATATATTTGACTTAGGGCATCATAAGATCCTTCCGTAAATCGTGTTGAATCAGCCTCGAAGTAGATGGTGTTGACCCGGATCACTTGGCCGGTTCTAAAATTTTTTCCCTGAAGCCCCCGAATAATATTTTCAGGTTCTGATTTTTCAGGTTCGACTGTCACCGGTGCATTTTCTACATCAGCTACTTCAAGACTTTCAGTGACTGGTGCTGGTGCTGTTTTTACCGGAATTCGCGGTCGCGGCGGTGCTTCCTGTGCAATTTCTTCCGCCTCACTCACAGGTATCTCTTCTTCATCGCATGGAATTTCAGTTATTAGAGACGCATTGTCAAGCAATAAATGCCCATTGTATGGAAAGAGGGTTGGCACCTTGTAAAAAGCCTCCAGAGTAAAATAATTCACACTTCTGGAAGGTCGAAATTCAAATTCGTAAGTTCTCCATTCATCATTAGAAACCGTGACAGATTCTCCTAATAATTCTTGCTTCCCACAGACACTTGTACCTCCCCACACACGAAGTACTGCTGGCTGGGTATAATTTTCGAGTTGATTGGAAACTTTAGATCCACTTACATAATAGGCCGATCTGGCAAGTTCAATATTGAAACTATAGCATTTTCCATCTTCGATAGGGATTCTCAATCTCTGAGAAAGTGATTCCCAGGTATCATTATCCCTAACTACCATACCTAAATATGTCCTTCCATCTGCAGGCTGTTTGGTTACTTGCCATGCATTGATCGGATGTATATCTGGTGGTGTTTCACTCTTAAATGAGATTCCTCCACAATCGTACCACCCTTTTATGCCAATATCAAAGGCTCCTCCTCCTCTATGCGGTATATCTTCAAACGATGGGTTATTGATATTAATCTCTTCAGATTGTCCATATAGACTAATCACTGTGAGCAATGTCAAAAGTGCCGTAATTTTCCAATTATTTAAAACCTGAATCTTCATAATAATACCTGCTGGGACAAATTAATAGCTTTCACCATTAATTACAATTATCAAACACCTAAAACTATACGAAGACTATCGAATATGGTATTAAAAAAATGTGAAAATGATATTTCTAACGATAATTAGAATTCATTCTCCTACTGGAGCCAATTTAACTTTTAATCCGTCAATGGCTTTTGAAATTTTAATTTGACAACTCAGTCGACTATTGTCTTCTACAAAAAAGGCTTGATCCAGCATGTCTTCTTCATCCTCTGAAGGATCATTTAATTCATGTTCAGATAGTACATAGACATGACAAGAGGCACAAAGCGCCATGCCACCACAAATGCCTTCGACAGGAAGGTCAGATGCCTTGCATATCTCCATCAAGTTAAAGTTCATGTCTGTGGGGGCCTCTATTTCGTGGCCTTTTCCCTCGCGATCGATAACCGTTACGTTAATCGTATCCTCACTCATTAATCTCCTTTAAAAAAGAAGCGAAGTATATTTAAATACTTCGCTTACTTAGTATCTCTAAATTTATAAATTTTATTCCTCAAATCCATTGACACCCGCTACAGTAGTATACTTAAAGCTGAGCTTGGCATCCGGATATATATACTTAAAGGCAGACTGCACCATTAAAGTTCCTTCATGAAATCCACACAATATCAACTTTAACTTTCCAGGGTAGTCATTAATATCTCCTATCGCGTAAATACCTGGAATATTGGTACTGTAATCTTCTGTATTTACTGATATTGAACTTCTATTAATATTTAATCCCCACTCTGCTATTGGTCCTAATTTTGGTGAAAGCCCAAACAAAGGAATAAAATTATCAACTTCTTTGGAGAACTCCCCTAATTCCTTAGACTTGATCTTAACTTCTCTAAGTACACCATTTCCATGGACTCCAATTGCTTGTGCCTGTGTGATCAGATGCACTTTTTTATCTTTCGCTAGAGCCAGAACCTTATCAACCGAGTCCAATGCCCCTCTAAATGAAGTTCTTCTATGGATAAGCGTAATTTCTGAGGCGATATCGGCTAATTCAATCGTCCAATCAAGTGCAGAATCTCCACCACCGGCAATAAGTAATTTCTTATTTCTGAATTTTTCAGGATCCTTGACTATATAGTCAATACCCTTTTCTTCGAACTTATCTATATCTTCTATTGGTGGCTTTCTGGGCTCGAAACATCCTAAACCAGCTGCGATAGCGATAACGGGGGCTTGAATTTTAGTTCCCTTATTAGTTGTAAGTTCATAAAGCTTTTCATCTATCTTTTCTATTTTCTCTGCCCTTTCTCCTAGAGTGAAACCTGGTTTAAAGGGCTTTATTTGCTCCATTAAATTATTCACTAATTCCCCGGCGAGAACCGTAGGATATCCAGGAATATCATAAATAGGCTTTTTGGGATAGATTTCTGCTAGTTGCCCTCCCGGGATCGGCAGTGAATCCACTAAATGACAGCGCATTTTAAGTAATCCGGCTTCAAAAACGGTAAAAAGCCCTACAGGACCTGCACCAACTATTAAGATATCTGTGTTAATCATATTGCAAAACTATTTCTTTTTAATTCAATGAATGCCAGTTATACATGTAAACCGCATTCGGTCTTGGAAGTTCCTTGCCATCTTCCTGATCGTCCAGCCCCTTTTAATGTACAATGTGTACATCCGACAGAATCATATCCTTCCAATTTTAATGGATGCGGTGGTATCTTATTTTCTATTAAAAACTCCTCGAACTCTCCTGCAGATGTATCAATATTAGGGTGCATTTTAACAAGTCCATTGCGCCGTTCAAAGATCTCAAGATTTTGCCTGAAAGGAGTTTGATTCATTAAGAGGCCTGAGACCCATATTTTTTTCTTTCTCTTAAAGGGTTCGAATGGCTTTGTCTTATTAATATGGCAGCATTTGTTCTTATCTGATAACCACATTTGAGTCTCACGTGCTTTTAGATTATCTTCCACAGAAGGCAAGACATTTATTATAGTCAATCCCAAATGCTTAGTCAGGGTGTTTTTATAACCTAGTGTTTTGTCAAAACAAAAAGTAGTATCTATAAAATGTATAGGATGCCCTGGGGCTACATTACTTACCATCCCCATTAAGATGCCTGAAGTTGTTCCAAAAGATGAGGTGACAAGAATATCTTCATGATCGAAATCAGTAAAGACTTTTGCTAAGCGATCTATTGGATTTAACAATCCATAGACCTTATTTAACTCCGAGATTTCGATGTCATTCATATTCTACTAGTGATTTAGTGATTCGGTTAAGTTCTTTTACTTTGAGATTAAAGTTTCCTTTAAGTCTATCTCGTACTATGCGTAAATTATTTACCAGGTCATGTGATTCTACTGGCAATATTTCTTCAAGAAGTTGTCTAAAACGCTTAGCGAATGTAGGCGACTTACCATTGGTGGATATGGCAACTTTGAGATCTCCACGAGTCACAATTGATCCCATATAAAAATCACATAACTCAGGTGTGTCTGCAACATTCACAATTTTGGAAAATCGTTTTGAGGCACAATGAATTTTGTTATTAACACCACGGATGTCTGTTGCTGCGATCACGATATCAAAATCTATGACATCATTTTCTTCGAATGCTTTTTGGATATATTTTACCCGCGCAGGATTAAAATTAATAAGACTACTTACTGCTTCACTCTTCCATGTTGCGAGTACTGTAATCCTGGCATTTGGGCTGCTTTTTAAAATAAAAGATAATTTCTCGTGACCTACTTGCCCTGCCCCCACAATCAGCATATTCAACAATTCCAGTCGAAGGAATATCGGATATAAATTATTTTGAGAATTTGTTATGCCCATGTTGCGATTGCATGTTGGTGAATAAATTCTGGATGAAGAGAAACGGTGTCTCCCAATATGATAATTCCAGGTGCTTTGATTCCAGAGGTTGTCGCCTTTTCATAGATATCAGACACACTTCCTAAAATTACTTTCTCGGAGGGTGTTGATCCATTAGAAATGATCATTATTGGGAGAATAGATCTGCCTTCAGATATAAATACATCACAGATCTCCTTTAATTTGCGCATGCCCATTAAGATGACTACAGTCGCTTTTGATTTTGCGGCAAGTAGAATATCCGAAGACAACTGATGATTTTTAGTAGTTCCGGTGCATACCCAAAAACTTTCTGAAATGTTTCTGCGCGTAAGTGGTACATGCTGTAGGAGAGGAAGGCCAGTCACACTGCTAATACCGGGAATGATTTCAATGTCAAAATCAAATTTTGACAAATGAACCAATTCTTCATGACCTCTGCCGAAAATAAATGGATCACCACCTTTTAGACGGAGAACGTGATCATATTTTAAAGCCATTCTCAAAATAAGACCATTGATATCTGCTTGTTTCAGACTATGACTGCCACATCTTTTTCCGACATAAATTAATTTTGCTCCAGATTTGGCATAGTCCAGTAATGCATTATTTGCCAGTGCATCATATAGGATTACATCCGCAGCTTGTAAGGCTTTTAAACCCTTAAGTGTGATTAATTCAGGGTCTCCGGGACCTGCACCGACTATTGATATTTTTGTGCTCTTCATATTAGGCATTATAATATGATGAAATGACTTCTTTGACAACCTCTTCCAACGGTAGCTGTGCACTTCTCCTTCTAATTACCCGAGCCAAAAATTGTTCTGCTTCTGATAAATAGATTTGCGCGAATTCTTTATTTGGTTCTGAATTATTAATTGATAAAACCATCCGTTCAAAATGAAAAGGGAGGTTAATTTTTCCACTTTCAACAATTAATACCTGGAAGTCTGAAATAATCTTTCTCTGGGTATTGCACTTTATATCTTCACTAAGTAATGTTGCTTTGGCACCTATAACAAAAGCTGAATACGCATAATAGATACTATCTGAGTATGAGGAATTTAAAAAACGGGTCTTCGCCAGGTTCAGTTTTTCTTCAGCATCTTTCAGTATTGTTCCGATAACATCGAGTATTACACCAGCAC
>JAJCYJ010000604.1 GCA_029262975.1 Saprospiraceae bacterium | reverse complement strand
CCGAAGAGGCCGGATTGAAGATGAACCTGTGGCTATTTGCAGGTTAAAACGTGTAGCAGCTGATAATAAGGGTGAAGTAAAAAGCCTGATGCCGAGGGCACCACTTATTAAAAATGGGAAGAGAATAGCATTAATTGGTGGAGGGCCTGCTTCTTTAACGGTAGCACGTGATTTGGCTCCCCTCGGATACGATATAGACCTTTATGACGAATGGAGCGGAGGTGGTGGAATGATGCGGACTCAGATTCCGGCATTCAGACTCCCTATTGAAGTTTTAGAAGAAGAGGTAGATTATATCCTGGATATGGGTATTCATACACATTTCAATCATTTTGTCAGTAGCATGAAAGACATGCTTACTAAAAATTACGATGCCATTTTCGTTGGCACCGGTGCTCCGAGAGGCAGGAATTTGAATATTCCGGGCCGAGACGAAGCCGATGCCAATATACATATTGGTATAGAATGGTTGGCAGGTGTTGCATTTGAACATATTAAATCAATAGGC
This sequence comes from Saprospiraceae bacterium, assembly GCA_029262975.1. GTDB lineage: Bacteria > Bacteroidota > Bacteroidia > Chitinophagales > Saprospiraceae > JAJRXG01. The sequence continues at coordinate 2,803 of JAJCYJ010000604.1, read as the reverse complement.
AAAAAAGTAATTGTCCTAGGAGGTGGTAATACAGCAATGGATTGCTGCAGAACATCTCGACGATTAGGAGGTACAGAAGTAAAAGTAGTTGTAAGAAGCCCATTTAAAAATATGAAAGCCTCACCATGGGAGATTGAAGATGCTCAGCATGAAGATATACCTATCATGAACAACATGCCGCCCAAAGAATTTGTGGTCGAGAATGGTAAGTTAAAGGGAGTGCTCTTTGGTAAAGTTCGCGCTGAATATGATGAGAATGGAAAACGAACATTGGTACCTACCGGTGAGCCGGATGAATTTATTGAAGCTGATGACGTGATCATTGCTATAGGCCAGGACAATGCTTTTCCCTGGATTGAAAAAGATATAGGCATTCAATTCGGCAAGTGGGAAGTTCCAGTACTTGATAAAGTGACTTTTCAGTCTACCCTTCCCAATGTCTTCTTTGGTGGTGATGCTGCTTTTGGTCCGGAAAATGTAATTACTGCAGTAGCGCATGGACATCAGGCAGCCGTCTCTATAGATCATTTCTGCCAGGGTAAAAGTGTGCACGATAGACTACCACCAATGACTAACCTTGTAAGTCAAAAAATGGGGATCCACGAATGGATGTATGACAGCCCTGTTGTAGATGATGAACGATATAAAGTTGCTCATGAAGATAAAACTAAGACACTTCGAAATCGAAAAGTAGAAGTTGAACTTGGTTTCACTGAAATAGAAGGCTTTAAGGAAGCACAAAGATGTCTCAATTGTGATGTTCAGACTGTTTTCAATACCAGTCGTTGTATAGAATGTGATGCCTGTATGGATATTTGCCCCACTTCTTGTATCACTTTTACAAAGAATGGAGAAGAGGAAGATTTGCGGGCCCGACTGTTAGCTCCTGCCGAAAATCTGACTCAGGATTTATATGTATCAAGTGACCTGCCTACCGGACGCGTCATGGTAAAAGATGAAGATGTATGTCTTCACTGTGGTCTTTGCGCCGAGCGATGTCCCACCGCTGCCTGGGATATGCAGGTATACTTATATAATGTCACCAAAACACACTCTGGATGTCTGACGGAAGTATGAATGGATCTCAAGATAAAGTGAAGGTAAATGATTTTGTGATTCGATTTGCCAATGTAAACGGTACTGGGTCAGCAAGCGCGAACGGGTTGTTTGCTAAAGCTATTTTTCGCAGTGGTGTACCAATGTCCCCGAAAAATATATTTCCTTCTAATATCCAGGGATTACCGACGTGGTATGAAGTCCGTGTCAGTGAAAAGGGATATCTCGGACGTCGAGCAGGCATTGATGTACTGGTAGGAGTAAATCCTCAAAGTTTTAAGGATGATCTCGCAAGTCTGGTCCCGGGAGGATACATGATATATGACAGTTCGAGACCGCTCCACGAAGAGTATATCAGGAAGGATATCCATATGATCGGTATCCCAATGATGGTCTTAAGCATGGAACATTTCGAACTTCCCAGGCTACAACAGCTATTTAAAAATGTCATTTACATGGGTGCTATAGTTGCACTCCTGAATATCGATGTCGAGATCGTAAAGAAATTAATAGAAGAGCAGTTTGCTTCGAAACCAAAACTTTGGCCTCCAAATTTTAAGGCCCTGCAATTAGGTTATGATTATGCAAAAAGCCATTTCCCATGTCCCATTAACATACGCATTGAGAAAAGAGACTTGATTGGTGATAATATACTGTTAGAAGGAAATGAAGCCACAGGGTTGGGCGCTATATATGGAGGTGGTACATTTTGTGCCTGGTATCCCATTACGCCGTCCACATCAGTAGCAAAGGCATATGATAAATATGCACACAAACTGCTTATTGATAAAGAAAGTGGCAAGCATAAATTTGCAATAGTACAGGCGGAAGATGAACTTGCAGCCATAGGCATGGTGATCGGTGCTGGTTGGAATGGCGCACGAGCATTTACCTCTACCAGTGGTGCCGGCGTCTCCTTAATGAATGAGTTTATAGGGCTCGCATATTTCGCAGAAATTCCCGTATTTCTCGTCAATGTCCAAAGAGGAGGCCCTTCGACAGGTATGCCTACACGCACACAACAGGGCGATGTGCTTTCTTCAGCATATGCGTCACATGGAGACACAAAGCATATCCTACTCTTTCCCAGTACGCCAAATGAATGTTTTGAAATGTCAGCACTAGGTTTAGACTTGGCTGAAAGGTTTCAAACACCTATAATCATGCTTTCAGATCTTGATCTCGGTATGAATGAGCATATAACGAAACCTCTTTCCTGGGACAAAAACCGAAAATATGATCGGGGCAAAGTACTAACTGCCGACGACCTTGAAAAACCAGATCTTGATTGGGGCAGGTATCTGGATGTTGATGGGGATGGCATTCCATACAGGACAATTCCGGGCACACATCCAACTAAAGGAGGATATTTTACACGAGGCACCTCGAAAGACGAATATGCCAGGTATACTGAAAAGGGAGAAGTGTATCAAAGAAATGTAGATAGACTTACCGTCAAATGGAATACGGCCAAAACGGCGGTCCCCAAGGCCGAGTTTTATCAATCCAAAAATCAAGGTAAGGCTGGATTAATATTTTTTGGAACAACCACCTATTCTGCGTTAGAAGCGATGGATGAATATGCCTCAAAAGAAACTCCGATTGATGCCATGCGTATCAAAGCATTCCCTTTTGGAGAAGAGGTTGAAGATTTCATTGAAAGTTACGAATAAATATTTGTGATCGAACAAAATAAGGATGCGCAGATGAGGACACTTTTGATCAATGAATTGGATATAAATCCAAA
>JAJCYJ010000603.1 GCA_029262975.1 Saprospiraceae bacterium | reverse complement strand
CTAAATATTAATTTAAACAAGTTGATTTATGGTTCTTTTGCTGAAATAGGCGCCGGCCAGGAGGTTGCCAGAAACTTTTTTCAAGCTGGTGCTGCTGCTAATACGATAGCTAAGACAATGTCTGCATATGATAAAACGTATTCAGATGTTATTTATGGTGTTGAAGATAGTGGGCGTTATGTCTGTGAGTCAAGACTATATAAAATGCTGGATCATGAATACGGACTGATGGAAGAGCGCCTTGGGGACGAACGTCCGAAGACAATGTTTTTTGCTTTCGCAGACACCGTTGCGGCCATTAACTATAAAAGGACGATTAAGGGAAATGGCTGGATGGGTGTTCGTTTTCAATTACACCCAGACGGGCCAACCAACGATCTGATTTTACATGTCAAAATGAAAGACAACAACACCCATCTTCAACAGGAAGCCATCGGTGTTTTGGGTGTAAATATGATATATGCCTGTTTTAAGTTTCATCATGATATGAATGAGTTTGTTCAATCTTTAAATGATGGTATTCGTGGTCGTATTGAAATAGACTTACTTAGACTTGAGGGTCCTGATTTTGAATCCTTAGATAACCGAATTCTCTCTTTGTTGTGTGTAAAATATGCATTAACAGAAGTTTCAATATTTAGTGCTGAAAAAAGATGTATTCATGCTTCAGAAATATTGTGGAAAAAAGACCTAATGGTTGTTCGTGGACATTACCATCCACCGACAATTGTTACCATGGATGTTTTTAATGCCGGGTTTAAGCAGTTTGTAAGAGAAGCTGACGTTTCCAAAGAAAACGCAACCTTAATAACGGAAATTACTTTAGAAAATCTGATGCTAAACAATGAAATTGATGAGAAAGACTTTTTCGATCGGGCGGATGCTTTATGTGCGTTGGGCCATAATGTAATTATTTCTGATTGTAGCAATCATCAAACACTCATCAATTATCTTGCTGATCATCAAATTGGAAAGTTAGGTTTGGTAATAGGCGTTCGTGAATTATCTCAAATAATAGAAGAAAAATATTCGAATAATCAAGATGGTCGATTACTTGTTGCGTTTGGAGAATTATTTAACAGGAATATTACTGTTTATGTATATCCTGCATACATGAAAGAAAGCAAAAAATATGTTCAGGCTAAAACCCTGATGGTTCCTGATGGCATCCACTTTCTGTATAAACACCTAATCGATGCGCATCAGATCGTTGAAATTGAAGATTATGACAAATCGCTTTTGGATATTATGCCCGACGATGTTTTGGATTCAATTGAAAAAAATGATGGCAAGTGGGAAAAGGCCGTCCCTGAGGTATTAATGCATTTGATAAAAGAAAAAAAGTTATTTAATTACGCTTTCAAACCTGAGACCTTATGTTTAAGTTGATTGGTATTCTTTTTGGTTTTTTATTGTTGCAACTGTTTACGTGTAAAGCTGACGCTGTCATCGATAAGGCACTGGACCAGCCTGCATTGCAAGAAGAACTCAGACCCTTAAATCAAGACACAATAGATTATATAATGGGACACTTTGATCCCGGCAAGGATTCTCGGTTTACATTAATTGATATTCAGTATGCAGATCGGGCTGGCTTATATATGCGCAAAGAAGCTTACGATGCATTTGTGAAAATGTATGATGCAGCTTTAGCAAATGGAATCAAATTAATAATTCGGTCAGCAACAAGAAACTTCAATTATCAAAAAGGCATCTGGGAAAGAAAGTGGACCGGTGAAACAAAGCTTAGTCAGGGTTTGAATGCCGCCACTCAATTTAGTGACCCCGTCCAACGAGCCCTTGAAATTTTAAAAAATAGTTCCATGCCCGGATCTTCTAGACATCACTGGGGAACTGATATAGATTTCAATAGTTTTGAAAACAATTGGTTTGAGTCTGGTGAGGGATTAAAGTTATTTAACTGGTTGGAACAACATGCTCCCGACTATGGTTTTTGTAGACCATATACTTCTAAGGATGATTCCCGTCCTGATGGTTATAATGAAGAAAAGTGGCATTGGTCGTATACCCCGATTGCAAACGACTATACTAAATATGCAAAATCACATTTAAAAGATAATATGATTATTGGTTTTCAAGGCAGTGAAACAGCGCCTTTAATTTCTGTCGTTGATAAATATGTTTTAGGTATTCATTCTCATTGTAAAAAATATAAATAACCAATATGGCTTTAACTGAATCAAACATGCTTCCCCTGGGAACTTCAGCTCCACCATTCACCCTTTTTGATACCTTGTCTGAAGAAAAACTCTCCTATGAAGATGTTAAAGGAGACCAAGCAACCGTTGTTATGTTTTTGTGTAATCACTGTCCTTTTGTTATTCACGTTAATGAACAACTTGTAAAAATTGCTAATCAGTATTTATCCAGAGGGGTTGGTTTTGTTGCCATCTCATCAAATGATGTGAATAATTATCCTCAAGATGGTCCCGAAAAAATGTCAATAGTAGCCCAGGCGCTTAAATACCCATTTCCATATTTGTACGATGAATCACAAGAAGTAGCCAAAGCATATGATGCTGCTTGTACACCTGACTTTTATGTTTTTAATGCCGACAACAAGTTGGTTTATCGTGGTCGCCTGGATGGTTCTCGCCCCGGAAATAATCAAGAACTAACCGGTGCAGATTTACGCTTTGTACTTGATGCTGTCATTTTGGGGATTGATACTATTATGCCACAAATCCCAAGTGCTGGTTGTAATATTAAATGGAAGTAATCACTCTGTTTCGATACTAAAAACCAATTATTTAAATATAGAGGTTAGACATAAGATAAAGAAGTTTATCACTATCTTCTTTATTACACAACTTGCTAATTCGAATAACGTAGCACTAGAGAAAAATTAATCGATAGTGCCTATCTGCAA
>JAJCYJ010000602.1 GCA_029262975.1 Saprospiraceae bacterium | reverse complement strand
AAAATATTGTTGCGGGAAAGAGTATCAAATTAGAATGTTTGGATGTCTCAGAAGCACGAAGAGCTACAATGCATCCTAGCTCACCACATACTGATCAACAATTCTTTAAATGTGTGCATATGGTTATGATTTGCATCCCGTATAATCTGGATATAGGTAATATCAGTATTAAAGAGTATTTAGAGCATTATAAAAAGAGAATCAAATCCTATGATATAAAAACAGTACTTGTTATCGCAACTAAGGCGGATATCGAAGATGATGATAAAACAATAACCATAAAAGGCGTAAAATCTGTTGCTGATGCGATTTTTTATGACTATAAATATGGAGTTGCATCTTGTTATAACACGGATCATGAGATTATTGAGGACATCTTTCGTAAAGCGGAAATGCTACTCATTGAAACATATCCGCAATGTAAGATTGAAAAATCTACTCAAATTCGAGAGACGCTATTTTTCCCATCTAGCCCTACTCACGTAAGCCATTCTATGCCTGATGAGCCTAATTATGTAATAGACATAATATTAATTGGTGACAGCGGTGTTGGAAAATCATGTCTTTTCCACCGAATGAAAACGGGAGATTTTTTACAGACAGTACAAGCAACCGTGGCCCCTGATTTTTGTGCGAAAAATGTTCGAGTAGCCGGAACTTCTCGACATGTTAAGCTTAATATTTGGGATACTCCAGGCCATGATCGCTTTTTAACATTCACAAAGCAGCAAATACGAAATATTCAAGTTGCTGTTATTTGCATACCGTCTGATGAGGATATTTACCGCAAATTTTCAATTAAAGGTACAGCAGAAGCTTTTATTAACAAATGTCTGAAGGATTATATTACCAGTTATCTTGATTTATTTGAGGATGTGTATTATGTATTTACAATTACTAAATCTGAATTGAAACAAAACCCTCCTATTATAACTGAGTTAGACGTTAATAGTGTGGTCAGTCAATTTTTGGAGCCAGAGCGTTATCAAGTGCTTCCCAGTTCTGCACAAACTAATCTTAACACAACCAAAATATTGAACTATGCTGCCCGAATGGGTACAGAAGATATGTCACCAAATTTGGGAGAAAGTATGGGTAGAAGGGAAAGCCTTAGAATCAATGCTAATTCCAATACATTAGTAAATTCTGGAACAAAAACTCGTTCACGCTGTAGTTGCTAAGGTTCAATCAAAATTCAGTACGTTAATTATCAAATATACTCAAACTCACCAAACTATGCAGCTAATTCTAAATACGGAATTGTTGCAAAAAATCTTGGCGCTAAAAAATCACGTTACGTTTGATCTTACGCAGCGATATTAAATAGTTTCTCAATCAGAGCATTCTGGGCGCGTACGTCACCTTTAACACAATATCGTAGTTGGCCTTTTTGGAGCATGCGCATAGCTTCTATTCCATCAAGCGCACGCTTCGCTGTTTTGAAAGAGCGGTACCATTGTCGATAACGCGATTTTCTTTTCGTCGATTTATGATCATTCTCCACAGCATTATTGAGATATTTAATGGCTCTTAAAGTTGTGGTAACGAGTATTGTTTCTTTGTTTTGCAGCTCAGATAATGCCGGTGGAAACGTTGGGCTTTTATCAACATTAATCATACGTGGAGAGATGACGTGTTGATTACCAAGTAATTTTTTGAAAAACTGCTTTGCCGATTTTTTATTCCGATAGCGGCTTAACATCCAGTCTAATGTGGCGCCGCTTTTATCGATGGCGCGATATAAGTATCACCATTGACCTCGGATTTTGATATACGTTTCGTCAAGCTTCCAAGAATCATTTGTTTGTTTAAGGTAATGTTTTATTTGCTTCTTAATGTCAGGCGCATATTCTTGAACCCAACGAAAGATGGTTGAGCGTTCGATAAACAAGCCTCTTTCCGCAGCGATTTCTTTTAGATCGTTATATGACAAAGCATAACGACCGTGCCAGCGGACTAACCAAAGAATAATATCGCCTGTAAAATGTTTCCATTTGAATGGTTTATCTGCGTTCTTAAATTTCTTCACCGACACAACATCATCCTTAGGCTGAAATAAAGCATCAGTTTAACCTAGAATATTTTTTCGCAACAGTCCCCTAAATACTAACGAACGGATAGTAAAATAATTGTTTTTTTGAAGTGACGACCTTTAAAATTGATCATGTCTGTTTCTTCCCTGCAAAATGTAATGATTTGAGTCTAGCAAACCAGATGTTTTTGCGACAGAACCCACAACCCAACATTACCCTCATGACACTCACCAGAGTTCATTTTTTAAGTTTAGTATTGACAAGCTGTTTGTGCCTGACTAATATAAAGTTATATTTAGAATTAGTCGGAGCCTAAGTGTATATAGAGCGGACGTTATCCAAAACCATCTTAAAAGCCAGTAAGAGCTTCAAAGTTCTACTGCTTACGGGGCCACGCCAGATTGGAAAAACGACCTTACTTGAAAATTTGCAAAAAAATTCAAGGTCATATGTTTCGCTGGATGCTTTAGATGTACGCGCCGCTGCCAAAGAAGATCCTGCAGGGTTCATTGATAATTTATCACTGCCCGTTTTAATCGACGAAGTGCAATACGCACCGGAACTTTTCCCATATATTAAAATGGCTGTTGACCAAGACAAAGATAAAACGGGGCAGTTTTGGATGATAGGCTCTCAACAATTTTCAATGATGAAAGATGTGTCTGAATCTCTGGCTGGGCGTGTTGCGATTCTAAGCATGCGCGGAATTTCATTAGCCGAAGAAGTGGGAAGGTCGAACACCCCGCCTTTTATCCCCTCGCCCGAAGCTCTGAAATATCGCCATAAAATAGCAGGAGTAATATCATCGAAAAATATTTATTATAAAATCTGGCGTGGTACCTACCCTGACATCGTTACAAAAAAAGACATGGACTGGCAGCAGTTTTATGATTCCTATGTATTAACCTATGTGGAGCGAGATGTCAGAGATTATCTCAAAATTGATAACCTAATCGCTTTTAAGAAGTTTATGCAAGTCGCGGCAGCCCGTAGCGGGCAAATGATTAATTACAGAAATATATCTAAGGACGTGGGAGTAAGTGAACCAACCATTAAATCCTGGTTTAGTGTTTTAGAAGCAACAGGGCTGATTACGCTAATTCACCCTTATTATAAAAATGTGACAAAACGCATTCTGAAAACCCCTAAATTTTACTTCATGGACACAGGATTATGTTGCTTTCTAACAAAATGGATTAACCCTGATGTTCTGCAAAACGGAGCAATGGCTGGAGCGATGTTGGAAACCTATGTCGTATCTGAAATCCTTAAATCCTATCTGCACAACGGTGTTCAACCATCTGTTTATTATTATGCAGATA